>JALVTJ010000032.1 GCA_027036005.1 Nautiliaceae bacterium | reverse complement strand
TACTTAATAACATTAGTTCTTTATTTAAGATATGAATTCCCCATTTGATATTTGAAGTCCATAACAAACTAATAAAAAGAATTCCTACAAATAAATATATAAAAAAAACAAAAGGATTTGTTTTAATTGATTTTATTATTGCTTTTTTATCTTCAAAAAAAATCCAGTAAAAAATTATTAGGAAAAATATTATATTGTTAATTGCTACAGAATTAGGAAGCGTTGCAAAAAAAAGAATTAATAAACTTTTTCTTATTGTATTTTTTTCAAGTTCTATTTTATTTAAAAAATTATACATAATTATACTCCTCCTCATAAAAATGCTTGAATTTTTTATGAAACCAGTAATATTCATCTGGATATTTTCTTACCATTTCTTCAATTACTTTTGATTGTCTATTGACTGATTCTTGGATATCTTTTGTATAAAAAACATCTTTTATTATAATTTGCCATTTGTCTTCTTTTGGCAGGGCAAAAGCCATGGCTATTGGAGTATTGAATTTTTTGGATAAAATTGCCGCACTTGGAGTTTGCAAAACTTTTTTGCCAAAAAATGTCGTTTCAATTCCTTCATTAGCGGCGGTATTTTGATCAACCAATATTCCCACTGTTTCTTTTCTTTTAAGCGCAGAGATTAGTTTTTTTAAAGCGCCTTTTTTTTCTATCACATCAACATTAAATTTTTTGCGGCTTTTTATAATTTCTTCATTTAATTTTTCATTATCTATTTTTCTATAAACTATATTTATTTTTTCAAATTTACTTCCAAATACAATAGGCAGTATTTCCCAGTTTCCAAAATGCGCCGTTACAAAAATTACCGGATAATTTAATTTTTCAAAACCTACAAATTCGACTTTTTCTAAGAGTTTTTTTTTTGAGAGTTTTTTGTTTTTTACAAATTCAATTAAGTTTCTTGCAAAATTTTTATATACTTTTTTTGCTATTTTCTTTTTTTGTGCTTTTGATTTTTCAGGAAATGCAAGGTTTAAATTAGTAAATATAACTTTTTTTCTTTTTGTATCAAGCAAATATCCTGCATTTCCGAGTATATTAATTAAGGAATTTTCGGGTAAAATTTCAATACTTTTTTCTACAAATTTAAAGCCATAATAAAAAAAATCATTAAAATTCATCAATTTTCTTTAAAATGGTTTTAACATCTATTTTATCCATTACCATAAGCCCTTTTTTTATGCTTTTTTGCACTTCTATGCTTTTTGAATATCTGTTTTCAATAATTTTATTGTTAAAAGTGCATCCATAAAGTATTATATTTTTTATATTATTAGCCCACGCTATAAAGCTTGGCCCCGTATCGTTTCCAATTAGCAAATCGGCTTTTGAAATAAGCGCTTTTAAATCGTTTAAATTTAAATTTATTATATGAACGTTTTGTGTGTTTTTTTGAATCTTAACGGCTTCTTTTTTTTCGTTTTCATTAGCGTATGGAATTATAACATTTTCGTTTTTTAAATTATTTGCAAGTTTAATCCATTTTTGGGTTGGCAATTTTTTACACTCCCAGCTTCCGCCTATTATAAAAACAATATTTTTTTTGGATTTGCTTAAAATTTCAAAATCTTTATCTTTATAAAAAAGCAGTTTTGGATGTTCTTTCAAATTGGCTTTTATTTCAAAAAGTTCCATATAACGTTCAATTGCATAAAATTTTTTGGATTTTATTTTTTTGTTATAAAATAAAGAGGCTATTTTTTCTCTGGGATTTTTATAGCCTATAAGATTTTCGGTTGCCAAAGAGGCAAAAAACGCAGATTTGAAAAGTCCTTGCAAATCATATATTGTATCGTAATACATCTCTTTAAAATGTATAAATTCTTTCAAAAAAAGTATTTTTTCTTTTTTTGCCGCTCTTAATCTGACGGGGACAATATTTTTAATATACGGATTATAATTCAAAATTTCCTTGAAACTATCATCCACTATAAAATCAAATTTTTCTTTTAAATGCGGTAAAACTATCAAAGAGTGGATTATATCTCCCATTGAGCTTAGTTTAATTATTGCTTTTATTTTCTAAACCTTTTAAAAACTCTTTTTAAATCAAGTTCAATTTTTCCACAGCTTGTTTCAAATTCAACTGTTTCATCAAAAAAATCTCCAATTTTTGAAAATTTATCTTCTTTTAGGATATAAATTTTGGCTTTTAATTCGTCTGGATAAACGAGCATATAATATTTTACTTTTTCTTTTTCATAAATTGAAAATTTAAGCTCTTCATCTCTTTTTGAAGTTGCAGGTGAAATTACTTCTACTATTATCTCAGGTGCTTTTGAGATAAAATTTGGATTTAAATCCCTGCATACAACACTTATATCTGGTTTTAAGATTGTATCTTCGCTTATTTTATAATCTTCTTCCATTAAAACATCACAATATGGGCAATCTTCAAGTTGAGTAAAAAATTGACTTAAAATACTTCCTGCTATTAACTGATGTTTTTTAACAGGAGCAGGAGCCATAGCATAGGGAATACCATCTATTAATTCCCACTCACCTTCCCAGTGTTTATAATCTTCATATGTGTAATGTTCTATGTAAGCTATTGCCATTAAATCTCCTTTAATATTTCATCAACTATTAATTTAGCTCCGTTTTTTTTGTTTATTTTAGCTAAATTTTTTGAATATTCTTCCAAATTCATTTCTATAATATTTAAAATTTTCGAAATTTCAACTTCTGTTTGAGTAAATACAAAAGAGGCCATTTTGTCGGCTAAAAATTTGGCGTTATAATATTGGTGGTCTTTTGCTGCATATGGGTAGGGAATATAGATTGCGGGCAGTTGATTTGCCGCAAGCTCAAAAAGAGTTGAAGCACCTGATCGGCTTATTGCGATATCTGCTTTTGTCATTTTTGATACTATGTTTTTATCAAAATCGAAAAAATCGGCTTTTATTTTATTTTTTTCGTAAAAATTTTTAACTTTTTCATAATCCAGCCTGCCGCATTGGTGTATGATATTTATGCCTTTTTTTTGAAGTGTGGGTGTGAGATTTAAGGCAAGATTGTTTATAAAACTGGCTCCCTGGCTTCCGCCGAGGAAAATAACGGTTTTAATTTTTTTTCTGATTCTGGCTTTTTCATAAAATATATCTTCAACCGGATAAGGGTCGCCATAAAGAAATGTATTGAAAAATCTTTTGCTAAAAGGTTTTAAAATTTTGTTCAAAGAGCCTATATTTGCGTTTTGTTCGTGAATATAGAGTGGAATGCCATTTAAAATTGCAGCAAAACTAGCTGGTGCTGCACTAAATCCACCTACGCTAAAAACTTTTTGAATATTATGAGCTTTTAAAATTTTTTTGGCTTGTAAAGAGAGTTTTAAAATATTAATTAAAGAATTTATTTTTGAGAGACCTTTTTTATTTACAACTCCACTTGAATTTAAGAAATATTTTTTGCTAAATCCTGTGTCTAATTCAAACCAAGCTTGATCTTGTCCAGCGGTTGAGCCAATATAAATTGGTTTCATTCCTCTTTTATTAAGCTCATTTTTTATAACTTTTGCAATTTTTAAATGCCCTCCGGTTCCCCCGCCAGTTATTGCTATCATTTTTTATAACTTCGCTTTTTTGCTTATCATAAGAACCATCCCTACTCCTATGCAAAATGCCAAAAGAGAGCTTCCCCCATAGCTTAAAAAAGGAACCGTTAAACCTTTTAGGGGAATTACGGATGTAACTCCTAGTGCATTGAAAATAAATTGAATGGCAATGAGGCTTCCAAATCCGAATGCAAAGAGTTGATATTCTTTTTTTTCACTTCTAAATGAAATTTTAAACATTCTGTAAATCAAAGCACTCATTAAAACTATAATAAGAGATATCCCAATTATTCCGGTTTCTTCCGCAATGCCCGCCAGCACGAAATCTGTATGAACGTCGCTTAAAAATCCGAGTTTAAAAACCCCATTTCCTATTCCTGTTCCAAAAATTCCTCCGTGGTATATAGCATTAAGAGATTGTTGTATTTGTGAAAAACTTGCAATTCCTCCTGACGTTTGAGCATTAGGAAAAAATATTTCGCTGATTCTGTTTATCCAGAGTTTAATTCTTTCTAGTCTATAAGGTTTTGCAAGAACGGCTATCGTAAATAAAAAAGCACCTATCAAAAAAAGTATCCCTACTGTTTGAAATCTTCCGCCTGCAACTAAAAGCATAAGAGAAAAAATAAAAAGCATAACTACGACTTGACCCAAATCAGATTGATACGCCAGAATAAAAAACCAGAAAATCCCGAGTAACACAATATAAGGGACAATTTGTTTAAGCTCTTCTTTAAGGGTTTTATTACCCATTTTTCTTGTAAATGACCAAGAAAGAAAAAAAATAATTCCTATTTTAAAAAATTCCACGGGGGCTAGTTTAAAAAAACCGAGATTTATCCATCTTCTAGCTCCGTTTATTGTAGGAGCGAGAGAATGAGGCAAAAAGGGCATTGCCAAAAGTAAAATTCCGGAAATTATTAAAATTCCCCATCCAAATATATTAAACCATTTTTGAGGATTCATTTTTGAAAAAATAATCATTATAATAAAACCTGCTATAGCTACGATTATATATCTTAAAACAAAATGAAATTCTCCCAATCCTTTTCTCATTTCAAGAAACACGGGCAGAGAATAAGAAAAAACAGCACCTATAATCATTAAAACGGTTACGATTATAAATATTAAAATATCCGTTTTTTGCAAAAAATTCCTTTTAGGGTATAATTTAGTAAAATTTTATCAAAATTTACAATTTAACTAAAATATATTGTGGAATGAAAATTGCTTGTTAAAAGTAAAAAGGAGTAAAAAGTTGGCATTTGAAATTTCTAAAAATATGCCTATTTTACAAAAAGCGCTTTATTATAGACAAATAAGAGCCGATATGATTTCAAGCAATATTGCAAATGCGGATACTCCTTTTTATACACCGAGAGATATTAGGTTTGAAGAAGCGCTTCAAGCAGAATCGAATAAATTATTTGACGAATATAAAGAAAAAAAATTGAAATTGGCTTTAACTTCCCCTTTGGATTTGGAGCCTAAGAATATAGATGATGAATTTAGGCCGATTGTTTTTTTTAGAGACGGGCATCTTAAAAGAAACGACGGTAACAGTGTGGATATAGATGTCGAAACAACGGAAATGGCAAAAAATACATTAGCTTATAATGCAACCGTTGCGGCTATTAAAAAACAAATTCAGATATTTAATGCTGTTTTGGAATATTCCAAAAATATTTAAAGGTTAAATTATGGGATTTTTAAACAGTTTCGATATTTCAGGATACGGTCTTTCGGCTGAGCGTTTTAGGATAAATATTATTTCGGAAAACATTGCAAATGTCGATACCACAAGGACTCCGGAGGGCGGACCTTACAGAAGAAAAGAAGTAATTTTTAAAGCTGTTCCTTTTATGGATGTATTAAATAAAGAAATGGAAAATGACGATAATTTTTTCGGTTATGAAAATCCTTTGGATGAATCGGGAATGGATGGAGATGAGGCTAAACCACCTATTGAAACGGTAGTGGTTGATAAAGTGGTAAGAGATGATTCAAAACCCATATTAAAATACGATCCAACAAACCCGGATGCAAATGCCGAGGGGTATGTAGCATATCCAAATATTAATCCTGTTATAGAAATGACCGATTTATTGGAAGCGACAAGAGCATATCAGGCTAATGTTGCTGCTTTTCAATCTCAAAAATCGATAGTGCAAAGTGCTATCGGAATACTTGAAGCATAAGGATAAAAAATGGCTTTTATAAATAAAATAGACCAAAATGCAAATATAAATTTAAATAAAGTGAATAAGTCAAAAGATGGTGATTTTGAAAAAATATTAAAAAAAGAACTTGACGAAACAAATAATGCTCTTTTAAATGCCGAAAAATTGGAAGATGGGATTGCAACTGGGAAAGTAAAAGATATTTCAAGTGCAACTATAACCATTCAAAAAGCGGAATTGCAGATGAAAATGATGCTCGAAGTCAGAAATAAAGCCATAAGTGCATACAAAGAACTTTTAAAAACTCAAATTTAATGAAAAAAAATTATAGAATACCTTTTATTTATCTGATTTTTCTTCTTTTCTTTATATTGGTTTTCGGAGCTTTTTTGTTTTTAAGTATTGTTAAACCGATAAATTATATTAACCCTGTTACCGTAAAAAAACGTTTGGCTCTTAGAGGAAATATATATACAAAACATTACTGCGTGGCAAAAAGTGAAAAAATTTTTGCTATAAGTATTAATCCCAAATATATTGATCCCAATAAAAAAAATCTTTTTGTAAATCTTTTTTCAATTTATTCAAATGTCAACAAAGAAACACTAAAACAACTTTTAAAAAATAAAAAACCGGTTATTTTGGCAAAAGTTAATTTAAAAACGGCTCAAAATTTAAAATATCTTCTTAAAGTATTGGATAAAAAAAGAGTTTTTTTAACAAATAAAAACGGTCTTAGAATTGGTTATTCAATAACCGATTATGCATATAAAAGAATTTATCCTTATAACGATACGCTTGAACCTGTGCTTGGTAGATATAGAGAGGATTTAAAAAGAGGAGATAATGGAATCGAGGAATATTACGATGTGCTTTTGCAACCTAAACAAAATGGAATAATAAAAGGGAATAGAGATGTATACGGAAATATAATTTATGATGATAATGTATTTATAAAACATGCAATTAACGGTAATAATTTAAAATTGAATATAAATCTTATTTTACAAAGAGAAATTGAAAAATTATTAAGCATTCAAAAGAAAAAATTTAAAGCCGATGAAGTGATGGCAGCGGTAATGGATACTAAAACGGGAAAAATTTTGGCTATCGCATCTTCAAATAGATATAATCCCAATCATATTACGAAAAAAGATATTCCTAATATGAAAATTTCTTTTATAAGGGAACTTTATGAGCCGGGTTCTGTTATGAAACCTATTACTTTTGCGATTTTGCTTAAAAACAATAAAGTTAATCCTTATGAAGTTTTAAACGCTTATAACGGGAAATGGAAACCGAAATGGAGAAAAACACCTATTATCGATGATACTCCTTTTGCGTGGCTCAGTGCTGAAAATGCAATTGTCTATTCAAGTAATATCGTAATTTCTGAGCTTGCGTTAAGACTTAATAATAAAGAGTTTTTCAATGGATTAAAAAATTTCGGATTTGGTGAATACAGTAAAATAGATTTACCTTATGAATTAAAAGGCGTAATTCCGAGTTTAAACAAACTCAATTTTCCTATCTATAAATCTACAACTGCTTATGGTTATGGAATAATGGTAAATTTTATTCAACTTTTGAAAGCTTATAATGCTTTTAATAATGATGGAATTGAAATATCTCCTAAAATAGCCGATGTTCCTACGGATAAAAAAAGAGTATTAAGTGCAAAAAACGCTCGTATAATTCTTAATATTTTAAGAAAAGTCGTATTGAAAGGAACGGCAAAAGCGGCTTTTATTAATGGAATTTGGACAGCCGGTAAAACGGGAACTTCACAGGTTAGCACAAACGGGGGATATAAAAAAAGGATCTATAATGCTTCGTTTTTTGGTTTTGCAAATGATGGGATTCATAAATATACCATCGGTGTTACGTTTTTAAGGATAAAAGCAAAATGGCCTAATTATTTCGCTTCAAGTTCCGCAGTTCCCACTTTTAAAAAAATTGTTGATATAATGATAAAAAACAATCTTTTAAAGGTTTCGGATGCAAAATAATTTTTTAGAAATATTCGATTTTTTAAATATAAAATTTTTGTCTCTGCCACTTTATAAAATTTTTCTATCTTTTTTGTGTCTGTTTTTATTTTTAATATTAAGAAAATATTTTACTTTGAAAATATTGAAAATAGGTAAAAAAGTTGTTGAAAAAACGAAAACGGATATTGATGATAAACTTTTCGAAGCTCTTAGAGAGCCTTTAAAATTTCTTTTTATTATTGGAGGAGTTTATTTTTTCTTTTATTTTTTGGAAATCAGAGGGTATATATTGATGCATACCGTTAAAGGATTATTGATATTTGATCTATTTTGGTTTTTATATAACAGCGTAAATTCTTTTGAGGATAAAGTATATTTATTAATAGGCAGATACGGTAAAGCTTCAAGAGAAATGGCTTCATTTATTATTAAATTTACGAAAATTTTAATTATTTCTTTGGCTGTTATCACTCTTTTACAAGAGTTTGGAATTAATGTAACCGGGTTTTTGGCATCTCTTGGTCTTGGAGGTCTTGCTTTTGCTTTGGCTGCAAAAGATACTGCTGCTAATATTTTCGGAGGAATTGCAATTTTGACGGATAATATTTTTAAAATAGGAGAATGGGTAAAAATAGGAGATGCCGAGGGGAGTGTTGAAGATATCGGAATGAGAACAACCAAAATCAGGGCTTTTGATAAAAGACTTATAATTGTTCCTAATGCCAAAATAGCAAATTCGAATGTTGAAAATTTTTCAAGAAGAAACAAAAGAAGAGTTGTTATGAGAATTGGACTTAAATATGATACTTCCGTTGAAATTATTAAACATATTGTTGAAGATATCAGAAATTTACTTTTAAATCATCCGGAAATTGCAAAAGATGAAAGTTTACTTATAAATTTTGACGAATTTGCCGATAATTCTTTGGAGATATTTTGTTATTTTTTTACCAATACGGCCGAATGGAAAGAATATTTGAGAATAAAAGAGGATATCAATTTGAAAATAAAAGAAATTATAGGAAAATATCCGACGGACTTTGCATATCCGAGTAATTCTATTTATTTCGAAACGCCTTTAAAGATTGAAAAATGAAAAAAACAATGATTTTTATTATTTGTTTCATTATTTTTTCAGTGTTATTTATTGGTTTATATTTTTCTCCTATTGGGAACGATTTTTTGGAAAAATATGTAATTTCAAAAATTTGTTTTGAAAAAAAATTTCAACCAGTATATTTTAACCATTCTCTAACTTCTTTTTCTTTAATATTGAAAAACGATGAAAATATAATACAAATATACGGCAAACTTTTTCCTTTTAAGGCTGATTTTAACGCAAACGTTTCGAATTTAAATTCTCTTGTTCCAAGTTTACAAGGAAAAATATTCGCTATGGGGGAAATTAATAAAGACGGAAGCGTAAAAGGGAAGTTATTTTTTGCAAAAGGAGAAGCAATATTAAATCTAATATGTCAAAAAAGTAATATAAAAGGAGAAATAAAAGGAAAAAATTTTAATGCGTATTATTTCCTTAAAATGTTCAAAAATTTAAATTTTAAAGAATTTAATTTATCCGTAAAAGGTAATAATAATTTAAGTATAAAATTTAATCGAAGTATTTTATTAAATGTCTGTTTTAAAGGAACCATAACTGTTTTTGATAAAAAAATTCCAGCAAAAATAGAGAATATATTTAATTATAACAAAAAAATGTTTTCTTATAAAGGTATCATCAATAGTAATAATATTAATGGATTTGTTAAAATCAATAAAGATGAAAACGGAATAGAATATTCGGCTATATTTAAAAGCATAAATTTAAATATTTTCAAAAACATTATTTTAATTCCTATTTACAAAAAAGTTTTTTTAAATATATTTTATGATTCATTAAATAAAGTGTATGATTTTCAATCGAATATGTTTAGCGGGTTTTATAAAAACAATGCTTTGATTTTTCAATTTAAAATGCCTTCAAAAGATTTTTTTGCTTTTTTATCTCTTCCCGAAATTTTTAATGGAGTTGTTATAGGTAACGGGCGTGTTTTGGATGAAAAAGGAAAATTTAATTTATTAATAGATAATGCGGTAATTAAGGAAAATATTTTTAAATATTTACAAAAGCATGTCAATATAAAACATAATCCTAATCTTAGAGGTAAGATATTTGTTACAGGAAGATTTAATAAAAAAAGGGTTATATTTAATTTAATAAGTAAAGATTTAAATTATTTTTGGAGCATTAAAAACGGAATTTATTATTTTAACGGTAAATATTTATTTATTTTAAAATTGGATACCAAGAAGTATATTTATTTATTTAAAATAAATAATAATGATGTGAGATTGTTAAAGAAAATTGATAAACATCAAGCTACTGAAACCTTAGTATATTGACTAAATTTTCTTGACAAATTAATATAAATTTATTATAATTATTTTGTAAAATCTTATAAAAGGAGGGGAACATGTGGCCAAGTGTATTTGATCCGTTCAAAGAATTACAAGATATTGAAAGAAGATTGGGAGCTGTTTTGAATGTAAACAAACCTGTTCAAAAAGTGGATATTTTTACGCCTGCGGTTAATGAAAAAGCCGATGAAAAAGGTTATTATTTAGAAGTTGATTTACCGGGGGTTAAAAAAGAAGATATTGATATTTCCGTTAATGACGGAGTTTTAACAATTAGTGGTGAGAGAAAACTTGAAAAAAAAGAAGAAAAAGACAATTACACTAGAATAGAAAGCTTTTTTGGAAGATTTGAAAGAGCATTTAAATTGCCTAATGATGCTGATTTGGAAAATATTGACGCAAAATATGAAAACGGAGTTTTGAATATTTTCATTCCGAAAAAAGCAAAAGCAGAAGGTAAAAAAATAGAAGTTAAATAATTAGATTTCCTTTTTTCAAGGAAATATTATTCCCTTTTTTGATTTATTTTCCCTTATCCCTTTTTCCTTCTATCTTCTCCTTTTATAAATATATGTTATAATTCCATCCCCCTAAGCGATAAGAGGCTTTGCAATATGCAAGTGAAAAGTTGAGTTTTGCATTTTTATTTATACTTATTCACTTTTTATTGCAAGGGCTGGCCATCGTGCCTACGGGGATTTATTAATGAAAAATTGACAAGGGGTTATTATGAAAGTTAGAGCATCGGTTAAAAAAATTTGCCCTAAGTGCAAAATCGTTAAAAGAAAAGGTGTTGTAAGAGTAATATGTGAAAATCCAAGACACAAACAAAGACAAGGATAAAAAATGGCGAGAATTGCAGGGATTGATTTACCAAAAAACAAAAAAATAGAATATGCACTTCCTTATATTTATGGGATAGGGCTAACTTTATCAAGAAAAATTTTAAAAGATACCGGAATTGATCCGAATAAAAGGGTTTATGAGCTTAGCGAAGAAGAAATTTCGGCGTTAAACAAAGAAATTCAAAACAATTATGTTGTTGAAGGCGAGCTTAGAAAAATAGTTCAGCTTAATATTAAAGAGCTTATGGATTTGGGTTGTTACAGAGGCCTTAGACATAGACGCGGACTTCCGGTTAGAGGTCAGAGAACAAAAACAAATGCCAGAACCAGAAAAGGCAAAAAGAAAACTGTTGGTGCAAAAGCAAAATAAGGGGAGTTAAATGGCAAAAAGAAAAATAACTAAAAAGAAAAAAATTAAAAAACAAGTAGGTCGCGGAGTTGTTTATATAGCTGCGACATTTAATAATACAATGATTACCGTAACGGATGAAATGGGTAATGCTTTATGTTGGAGTTCTGCTGGGGCACTCGGATTTAAGGGCAGTAAAAAATCCACTCCGTTTGCAGCTCAACAAGCGGTTGAAGACGCTATGAATAAAGCCAAAGAATACGGAATTAAAGAAGTAGGAATTAAAGTTCAAGGACCTGGCGGCGGTAGAGAGACCGCTGTTAAAACGGTAGGAGCAGTTGAAGGAATTAAAGTTTTGTGGATGAAAGATATAACTCCATTGCCACATAACGGTTGTAGACCAAGAAAAAGAAGAAGGGTGTAACCATGGCTAGATATACAGGAGCGGTTGAAAGAATAGAAAGAAGATTAGGAGTAAGTTTAGAACTTAAAGGTGAGAGAAGGTTAGCCGGTAAAAGTGCGCTTGATAGAAGACCTTATGCACCGGGACAGCACGGACAAAGAAGAAGCAAAATTTCAGAATACGGATTGCAGTTAAGAGAAAAACAAAAAATCAAACATTATTACGGTGTGCTTGAAAAACAATTTAGAAGATTTTTCCAAGAAGCAAACAGACAAGAAGGCTCAACTGGGGAAAACCTAATTAGATTACTTGAAAGAAGACTTGATAATGTTGTTTACAGAATGGGTTTTGCAACAACCAGAAGATTTGCAAGACAACTTGTAACTCACGGTCATATTTTGGTTAACGGCAAAAAGGTAAATATCCCTTCATATTTAGTAAAAGAAGGAGATAGAATCGAAATTAAGGAAAAATCAAAAAATAATCCTCAAATACAAAGATCGTTGGAGTTGACATCTCAAACAGGTATAGCTCCGTGGGTTGATGTAGATAAAGAAAAAATGGTGGGAATTTTCCAAAGAATTCCAGAAAGAAGCGAAGTAAATATTCCAGTAGAAGAAAGATTAGTAGTTGAGTTATACTCTAAATAATAGGGGCTAAAAATGAATAAAATAAAAACAGAAGTTTTGATTCCAAGTGATTTTTCATATAAAAAAGAAAACAACAAAGCCGTAATAGAAGTTTATCCTTTTGAAGCCGGCTTTGGCGTTAGTGTAGCCCATCCTATAAGAAGAACTTTAATAGCGGCAACATTGGGATATGCGCCAATCGCACTTAAAATCGAAGGTGTAAAACACGAATTTGATTCTTTAAAAGGAATGTTTGAAGATGTAGCCAGTTTTATAATTAATCTTAAAAATATAAGATTCAAAATCAAAGATCCTGAAAGCGATGAAGTTGAAGTGAATTATCATTTTGTCGGTCCGAAAGAAATAAAAGGCGAGGATCTGAATAATGATGATGTCGAAATAGTTACGCCTGATGAATATATAGCCACTTTAAATGAAGAGGGTGAGCTTAAATTGTCATTGATAATAAAAAAAGGTATGGGATTTGTAGCGGTTGAAAATTACAGAGATCAACTTCCCGAAGGTTTTATTGGGCTTGATGCATATTTTTCTCCTGTTAAAAAAGTGGTATATAATATTGAGAAAATATTGGTTGAAGACGATCCTAATTTTGAAAAAGTGATTTTCGAAGTGGAAACAGACGGTCAAATTGATCCGATTGACGCATTTAAAAACGCCATTAATACATATTTAAACCAGTTCAGTGTATTTTCAAAAGAGTTTAAACTCGAATCAATTCAACCACAAGAAATTGAACTTGGAAATGAATATAATGCTTTATTGAATTCCATAGAAAATTTAAATTTAAGAAGTAGAAGTTTTAATGCGCTTGATAGAGCCGGAATTAAATATATAGGCGAACTTGTATTAATGGGAAAAGAAAAAATTTCCAATATTAAAAATCTCGGAACAAAATCACTTGAAGAAATATTCGAAAAACTTGAAGAAGCGGGATTTCCTCTTAGTAAACCGTTGCCGCTTAATATAAAAAAAGTTATTGAGGAAAGAATAGAGAAATTAAAGGAGCAATCATGAGACACAGACACGGATATAGAAAGCTTGGGAGGGATTCCGAGCATAGAGCTGCGCTTTTAAAAAATCTTGCATGCGATTTAATAGAAAATGAAAAAATCAAAACTACCGTGCCAAAAGCAAAAGAGCTTAGAAGATACGTTGAAAAAATTATAACAAAAGCAAAAAATGCTGATTTTAATACTCACAGAGCTATTTATGCAAAACTCGGATCAAACGAAAGAGCAAAAGCGGCGACTAAAAAAGTTATTGAAGAGATAGCGCCTAAATTTGCAAACAGAAACGGCGGATATACAAGAATAATCAAAACCGCTTTTAGAAAAGGCGACGGGGCTGAAATGTGCATAATAGAATTTGTAAGCGAGTAAATAAATGAATGAAATACCTTTTTCAAACGAAGAGCTTAAAGAAGCTGCAAAAAGCGTAATAGAAGAGTTACGTCCTATGCTCCAAATGGACGGAGGCGATGTAAAACTAATCGATGTAAAAAAACCGATAGTTTACGTTCAGCTCCAAGGAGGATGCGTGGGATGTGCAAGTGCGGGAGCTACGCTTAAATACGGAATAGAAAAAGCATTAAAAGAAAAAATTCATCCTGATTTGGCAGTAATAAACGTGCCTCATGGATTCGAGGATAGATTGGATGAGCTTGCGAAATATTCATTCTGATTTAAAATTGATTTTGGAAGAGGCTATAAAACAAAAAGATTATCAAAAAGTTTTGGCGATAATCAATAAGCTTTTTTCCTCTTCCGAAATACTTAGCGAAGAGGTAGACGGAATATTTTTTAAAGATGTAAAGCATATTGTAAAATCCAAAACGGATTTGGAAAATATTTTATTATCTACAAGAGTTTTATTTGAAGAAAAGCAAGAACTTCTTGAATTTTTTGATATGCTCTTAAAATACGGATTTAAAGAAAATGCAATAAGTTATTTTGAGGAGCTTATTACACACATTAACGATTTAGAGCTTATAGATGGATTTAATTCATTACTTACAAAATGATTTAATTACCGATGATACAACAGAATTAACTTCCAAAAAACTTTTTTTAAAAACTTTTCAAAATCAAAAATATGCCAAAAATATCAATAATTTTATTACCCCCAGAGATCTTTTGAAATATTTGTTTTTACCTGTAAAATTTATCGGCATTACTGGAACAAACGGTAAAACTACAACTGCTTTTGCTCTTTCTTTTTTGCTTAAAGAACTTGGTTTTAACGTGGCTACACAAGGAACCGAAGGGTTTTTTTATAATTTGGAGAAAGCTAAGCCCAAAACTCTTACAACTCCTTCTATTTTCACAACTATAAAAAGAGCGTTTGAATATAAACCCGATTTTTTTGTAATGGAAGTAAGCTCGCACGCAATAGTTCAGCAACGAATCGAAGGAATTGATTTTTATGCAAAAATAATGACCTCTTTTTCACAAGACCATCTTGATTTTCACAAAAGTATGGAAGAATACAAACGTGTGAAAGAAAGTTTTTTTCAAGATGAATCGATAAAAGTGGTGAATGGGGAATTAATAAAAAGTGAAAAGTGTAAAGTGAAAAGTGGTGGATATGTATTTGAAATGAATTGTAAAAATTTATATGTTATAAAAAAACCTATTGTAGAAAATATTTTAATGGCTGGTGAATTTAACAAAATGAATTTTTCACTTGCGCTTAAAACTGCCGAAATTATCACAAATTCTTCATTTGCCATTCTCCATTCTCAATTAAAAAAATTTAAAGGAGTAGCGGGTAGAATGGAAATAGTTTCAAAAGAACCTTTAATTATTGTGGATTTTGCTCATACTCCCGATGGAATCGAAAATGTTTTAAAATCTGTTAAAGGCAAAAAAATAGCACTTTTTGGTGCCGGAGGGAATAGGGACAGAGGAAAAAGAGCGTTAATGGGAAAAGCGGCAAGCGAAAATGCCGATTTTATAATTATTACAAATGACAATCCGAGATGTGAAGATGAAATAAATATAATTGAAGATATTAAAAAAGGTCTTGTTCATAAAAATTATTTGATAATTCCAGATAGAAAAGAGGCAATAAAAAAAGGAATCGAATTAGCAAAAAAAGAAAAAGCTATTCTTTTAGTGTTAGGAAAAGGTGAGGAAAAATATATAGAAAAATGTAATGAAAAAATTCCTTTTTCCGATAGAGATGTTATTCGCTCTCTTTTAAACTCTTTATAAATTCCATAAAAAATACAAGGAAAATCGAAAGAATAAATCCGGTTATAAACGCAACGATTATAATTAATTTCTTTTTAGGTTTAGCAGGTTTGTCGCTCATTAGAGGAGAGCCTATTTCTTTTGTAAAAAATGTGTTTTTTATTTGAAGTTTTGTCAAATTTATTTGATTTTTAATATTTTGTTTTTCCTGAGGGATATCAATAAGTAATTTTTTTTGTAAATTATCTATTTGATTTTTAATATTTTGTTTTTCCTGAGGGATATCAATAAGTAATTTTTTTTGTAAATTATCTATTTGATTTTTTAATACTTCAATTTTATGTTGAATATTTGGCAATGTTTGCGATAATATATTGTCTTTTTCAAGTTCAAGATTTTTAATTTGGTTATATAAATTGGTAAGCATATTTTGATAATTTATAATATTTGTTGAAATGATTAAATTAGAAGATGTGTTGGAATTATTATTATTTTCTTTTATCAATTTATTTAAATAATTTGTTATTTTATTTGTTTCGTTACGTAAAAAATTGATTTTGTTATTTATTGTAGCTATTTTATTTTTATAAAACTTAATTAAATTTTTATTTATTTTAATATTAGTTTGTAAATTTTTAATTTGATTTTGAATATTTTTAACTTTAATTAAATCAATTGATTTTAATTTTGTATTTAAGTTTTGAAGTTTGTTTTGTTCGGTAAGTAGATATTTTTTTATTTTAAAATTATAAGCGTTTTGTATCTGTTTTAAGATTTCGTTTTTTTTGTTTATATCATATTGATTGCTTAATCCGTCAATTGTTAATGTTAAAAAAGTATTCGTTTTTTTAGGAACAGAGACACTGCTTAGATATGCATTCGGTATTTTTTTGAATTTTTTTTGAAGTTCTTTTTTATAAAGAGCTTTTAAATATTCAGCTACAATCTTATTTGATACCACAGGTTTGCCGTTAATTTGGCCTATCATAATATCTGATTGTATTTCATAAATAGGGGTTTTCAAATATGCGTATAAAGCAGCTAAAAATGTTATAATGAAAGTAAAAATAAAAATAAATTTTTTATATCTAAGTATGGTTTTTATAATTTCTTTCAAATCTATTTCATCATCTTCTGGTTGGATAGGGATATATTGAACCGGAATAACTTGCGGATCTTTTGGCATTAAATTTCCTTTTTTGGGTAAAATTTTATCATAAAATCAAAGGGTGATAATGTTTACTTTAAAATTTAACGATATTTCAAAAGAAAAAGGCGATTATATCATTAATCCGAGCAATACTGTTTTAAGTCTTGGAAGCGGTGTTAGTGGAATTTTAAGAAGAATGTGTCCAGAACTTCAAAATATTATGCGAGAATATCTTAATAAAAACGGATTTTTAAATCCGGGAGATATTGCAATTACTATATATCCTTGCGAGGAATATAATTATGCTATACATGCTGCGATTATGGATTATAGAGATGGAGCCAAGAATGTTATGCCAAATTACGATAGAATAGAGAAGATCTGTAAAAATATTGCTTTGTTTTTAGATGAAAAGAGAGTAAAAGTGCTAACTCCTCTTTTAGGCACAGGCGTGGGAGGACTTGATAAAGAAAAAGTATATAAAATAATGAAAAAATATTTTGAAAAGATAAAATCCGAAATTATACTTGTGGTTCATAAAAAAGAAGATTTCAAAAAATTAATTTTAATTTAATGATTAGGTGTATAATATGGTATAATTTAAAAAGGAGTTTTAAGCGTGAGAGTGAAAATGCTTTATTCAAAAATTCACAGAGCTACGGTTACGGATGCCAATTTGAATTATATAGGCTCAATTACAATAGATGAAGAATTGATGCAAGCGGCCGATTTGCTTGAAGGGCAAAAGGTGGATATTGTAAATATCAATAACGGTGAGAGATTTTCGACGTATGTAATTAAAGGAGAAAGAGGTAAAAGAGATATTTGCCTTAACGGAGCAGCTGCAAGAAAGGTTCATCCTGGTGATAAAATCATTATAATCGCTTATGCAAGTATGGATATTAATAAAGCCAAAAATTATAAACCGAAAGTAGTCATTGTAGATGAAAAAAACAATATAATAAAAAATACCGATAATTTAAGGGAAGAATAATGTTTGAAAATTTGGATTTAAACGAAATAATGAAAAAACTCCAAGAAAATTTGGAAAAACAAAATAGCAAAACTTACAGCGCAAAAAGCGGTGGAGGTTTGGTGGAAGCAACGGTTAACGGAGAATTTGAAGTAATCGATTTGAAAATAGACGATTCATTGCTTGAAGATAAAGAATCACTCCAAATACTAATAATGAGTGCAGTGAACGATGCTATAAAAATGGCTGTTGATGATAAAAAAGCCCAGGCTCTAAATATGTTCGGAGGTATGAATTTAGGACAATGAAAAAATTACTTTTTTTAATTCCCTTTTTTTTATATTCGGCGTTAATCCCCGATTTTAGCGTGTGTTATAAAAAATATTCTTTTATAACCGATTTAATTCCAGTTACCGAAAATAAAAGCGTAACTTTTTCAAAACCTTCGAAATATCTTTTTTACGATCCGTTTACGCATCTGTATGTAATTAGGCATAAAAATAAAAAAATTGTTAAATTTTATGAGAATATGAAACTCGGTTGGTGGATGGCAGGGATTAAAAAAAACGCCATATACGGCGGAACATATGCCAGCAAGGGAGAATTTTTGAATTTTTCCAAACTTAGTGTAGATGTGCCTAAAAATAGCATTATAAGCGATATTTTTTGCAGAGCTTACGGTATAGGAAAAGGCGGATTTTTGGATAAAAAAAGGCTTATGCATTTTGTCAAATATGGTTACTGGGGAGATATAGGAATAGAAGTAGATAATAAAATGAGGGTTTTATATACCGATCCTTTTTGGACAAATATAAAACCGGGCGAGAGAATTCTTTTTATTAATTCCAAAAAAGCAACTCCTCAAAGTTTTACGGATATTGTTTTGTTGGGGAAAAAAGGTGAAAAAGTTAAAATTGTTACTAATAAAAGAAAATATATTGTAAAAATAAGAAAACTGAAATACGGTTTTACCCCTCTTTCATATTTTGGAATTAAAGTAGATAAGAATTTAATGGCTTATTTACCTCCAAATCTGGCGGGCAAATATTTTTTAAAATCCGGAAAAATTATAGAAATTAATCATAAAAAAGTAACTTCTTTTAATCAACTTTTATATCTTCTATCTTTTAAAAATGATACAATTACGCTTGAAAAAGAAGGAATAAAAATAGACATACCGTTAAGGAAATAGATGGAAGATTTTATAAAAAAAAATTTGATTAAAGTCAATTCTTTTCATCCTTTTTATGAAAAAGCCCTCAATGAGATGCTTCTTGCAGGAGGTAAAAGATTTAGACCAAAACTGCTTTTGGCTGTTGTAAGGGCATATAATCCTTTTTTAGTTGAAAATGCCAAATATGCCGCTTTTGCTTTGGAGCTTATTCATACGTATTCTCTTATTCATGATGATTTGCCGGCTATGGATAATGCGGCTCTTAGAAGAGGACATCCGACGCTGCATGTAACTTATGATGAAGTTACTGCCATTTTAGCAGGGGATGCGCTTAATACATATGCTTTTGAAATATTAAGCAAAGCTCCTATGCATAACGATATTAAAATAGAGCTTATTAAAATTCTTTCCGAAAATGCAGGGCCTAACGGAATGGTTTTGGGTCAGGCAATTGATTGTTATTTCGAAAATAAAAAGCTAAATTTTGATGAACTTAAATTTTTACATCTAAATAAAACCGGAAAACTTATAGCGGCATCTCTTAAAATGGGAGCAATTATTATAAATAAACCTGATTTAGCGGAAAGATTATATGATTTCGGATTGAAATTAGGTCTATTATTTCAAATTCAGGATGATTTGCTTGATTTGCTTGATGAAAGCGAGACTGGCAAAAGCAGTGGAGTTGATAAGAATAAAAATACTTTTGTAACGCTTCTTGGAAAAGATGAAGCTATTAGTGAAGCTGATAAATTAGCAGGCGAAATAGAAAATGAACTTAATAATTTTGATGAAAATTTAAAAAATGAACTTGGTAAATTACTTGAGAAATATCTTTTTAGGCATAAAAAAATGGCTAATTAGTGTATTTGTTATTAGTCAATTTGAAAATACAAAATCCAAATAACAAATATACCAATATACAATAAAGGAAGGTTTATGAACTTGGAAATGAAGAAAAAAATGGCGGATACGATAAGGTTTTTAGCGGCGGATATGGTGCAAAAAGCTAATTCCGGACATCCGGGTGCGGCTCTTGGAATGGCGGATATTTTCGTTGAGTTTAGCGATATTGTAAGGCTTACTCCTCATAATCCAAAATTTATCAACAGAGACAGAGTGGTGTTCTCAGGCGGACATGCAACTCCTCTTATTTATTCGATGCTTTATCTTTGGGGATTTGATATAACAATGGATGATTTGAGAAATTTCAGACAGCTTGGAAGCATTACTCCGGGGCATCCCGAATACGGGCATACTCCGGGTATTGAAGTAACTACCGGACCACTTGGGCAAGGTGTTGCTAATGCGGTAGGATTTGCTATGGCAAAGAAATTCCTCTCAAACAAATTCCCTGAAATAGATCATAAAATATGGTGTTTTTGCGGGGACGGGGATTTGGAAGAAGGCATCGGTTATGAAGCTTGTTCAATTGCTGGAAGTGAAAAACTTGAAGATTTGATTTTAATATACGATTCTAACAATATTTCGATAGAAGGCCCTGTTAAACCGGTATTTAAAGATGATATTCAAAAAAGATTTGAATCCCAAGGATTTAGAGTGCTTGAAATGAACGGACACGATTATGAAGATATTAAAAAAACTCTTATTAAAGCAAGAGAATCTGACGGAAGGCCGAGTATTATTATTGCAAAAACGATTATAGCAAGGGGTGCCGTGGGGCTTGAAGGAAGTGAAAAAACACACGGAGCGCCTCTTGGAGAAGAAGTTATCAAAAAAAGTAAAATTGCAGCCGGGTTTGACCCAGAAAAAACTTTTTATGTTCCGCAAGACGTTCTTATAAGATTTAGATGTGTTAAAGAAAAAGGCGAATTATTTGAGGTCGAATGGAGAAAAAAAGCAAGAGTGAAAGAAATAGAGGAATTTTTCGAAAAGGATTTTGACAAAATAGATTGGCCTGAATTTCAAGAAGAAAGCATAGCCACAAGAAAAAGCAACGGAAAAATATTAAATGCATTGGCAAAAGCAATTCCAAGCTTTTTAGGAGGGAGTGCAGATCTTGCTCCTTCAAACAATACCCATTTAGATGGTGAAGATGATTTTCCATATGGAAGAAATTTGCATTTCGGAATAAGAGAACATGCAATGGGTGCTATTAACAATGCATTTGCGGCTTACGGGTTTTTGCCATATGCCGCTACATTTTTGGTTTTTAGCGATTATTTAAGGGGTGCGCTTAGAATCGCCGCACTTAGTAGCCATAAAAACTACTGGATTTTTACGCACGATTCCATTGCTCTTGGGGAAGACGGACCTACTCATCAGCCGATTGAGCATTTAACGGCCATCAGAGCTATTCCTAATTTATATCTTTTCAGACCAGCGGATGCAAACGAAAATGTAAATTGTTGGAAAGCCGCTTTAAACATAAATGCACCCGTTGTGTTCGCTCTAAGCAGACAAGGGCTTGAAAACGTAACACCAAAAGATACCGATTTAAGCAAAGGCGCTTATGTTTTAAGAGAAGGCAAAGCCGATATTACACTTGCAGCAAGCGGAAGCGAGGTTTCTCTTGCATTGGAAGTGGCCGAGGATATTGACGCAAGGGTAGTGAGCGTGCCTTGTTTTGATTTATTGGAAGAGCAGCCGCAGGAATTTAAAGATTCCCTTTTTAAAGGAAATGTTATTGCAATAGAAGCGGCAAGGGCACTTGAATGGTATAAATACGCCGATATGGTTATAGGAATGAATAGTTTCGGTGCAAGCGGAAAAGGAAGCGAAGTGTATAAACATTTCGGATTTAGTAAAGAAGCTATTTTAGAAAAAATAGGTTACAAAAAGTAACATCTTCTTTTTTTCTTTTTTTATTTAAACAAAATTTAAGTTTTAAATTATAAAATTCCATTAGTTTTTCTTTCCTTAAATATACCTTAAAGGTTTAAAGCAATGTTTAATTTTAACCCTCTTTCGGTGTTGTTTTTAGCATTAATTTTGCTTGGAGTAATTCCTAATCTTTTTTATATGAGCGGATATCTTTCACACATTAAAAGAAAAATGCATTTTTTAATTCATTATTTTGCGTTTGTTTTTTCGATGATAGGCGTTGTGTTAAGTAATGAAATTTTACCTTTTTTGTTTTTCTGGGAGCTTATGAGCCTAACAAGTTGGCAGCTTATTTTAACGGAAGAGAATGAAGAGAGTATAAAAGCGGCGAGATTTTATTTTTTTATGACACATTTTGGGTATGTGTTTATTTTGATGTTTTTTCTGCTTATTTCGAATAGCAATCTTTTTTTAAGTTTCGATTCGTTAAAAATTGCGGCGGCCGGTTTTAAATATCCCACTATTTTGTTTTTTCTAATAGCGATAGGATTTTTAAGCAAAGCCGGGGTTGTTCCTTTACATGTATGGCTACCATACGCTCATCCCGCAGCACCTTCTCCTGTTTCGGCTTTAATGAGCGGGATTATGCTTAAAGTTGCGATTTATGCATTTTTGAGATTTATATTTTTCCTTCCTAATTGGCCTATTGAGTGGGGTATTATTATTTTGGTTTTGGGAGCTGTTTCAAGTCTTGTGGGTGTTTTATACGCTTTGGCCGAGCATGATATTAAAGCTCTTCTTGCCAATCATTCTGTTGAAAACATAGGAATTATACTAATTGCTCTTGGGGTGGGAATGATATTTACAACCCTTAAATTGCCTCTTCTTGCGGCTTTTGCATTTATAGCCGGTGTTTATCATACATTTAATCATATGAGTTTCAAATCTCTTCTTTTTATGAGTGCGGGAAGTGTGCTTTATGAAACACATACCAAAAATATAGAAAAATACGGAGGGCTTATTAAAAATATGCCTTTAACGGCAATTATGTTTTTAATTGCGGCTGTAAGTATTTCGGCTCTTCCTCCAACAAACGGATTTTTGAGTGAATGGATGATTTTTCAAAGTATGTTAAGTTCAAGCGGTATAAGCAATTTGGCGTTGAAGCTTTCTTTCCCTTTTGCCATATTTGCTTTGGCTTTAACCGGAGGGCTTGCAATAGCCTGTTTTGTCAAGGCTTTCGGTATTACTTTTCTCGGACTTCATCGAAGTGCTAACGCAAAATATGCAAAAGAAGTTAATGTTTTAATGCAAATAGGAGAAATTTTAATGGCTGTTGTCGTAATTTCATTAATGCTTTTTTTGCCTTTTGTTATAAAAGAAATCAATATTGCTTTGCCAATAAAGGATATTTATAACAAAATTTTTCCTACTGTCTGGATTATGCATTCCATTACAAATAACGGCGGAGCGGTATCTCCTCTTTTGCTTTTAGGCGGATTGATTATTATTGTAGCGGCAATTTATCTGTTTTACAAATCTCTTAATGTCAAAGAAAGAATATATCATACATGGGCTTGCGGTTATAATACCAACGCCAAAAGCCAATATTCGGCAACCGGTTTTGCGGGGCCTATAAGAAGATTTTTTGCATGGCTATATAAACCGGAGATTCATACGCAAACGCAAACTCTCGCCGGACATAAAACGAAATTCAGCTCTTCTTTTTACGAAGTTCATATAAAACCTCTTTTCGAAAAATCGCTCTATTTAGGAAGTGAGAAACTTGCGAATGTTATAAGTTATTATATTTATAGACTTTCTCATTTTGAAAAAGAAAGATATGTCGTTTTAATTTTTAATTTATTATTGCTGGTGCTTTTTAGTTATAGGGTTTTATACCATAATGTAACGTGGGGAAATGTATTGCTTGAAATAATAGTGATGGCGGTTTTTATAAAAATTTTAATTTTCGGAGAGAAAAAATGATTGATTATATTTTAAGCGTTATTTTGTTGTTTATAATTTCTCCGTTTTTGGTAGGTTTTGTTAAAAGTATAAAGATGTATATGCTTTTTAAAAAACCGCTCTCGCCTTTTTGGCCTTATATTAATTTTTTAAAGTTGTTAAAAAAAGAAGTAATTTATTCAAAAGAAGGTTCTTTTATTTCAAAAACCGCACCGTTTTTAATTTTATCTCCGATAATTGTTGTTATGTTTTTATTACCTCCGATATTTAAAGGAAGTTTTTATATCTCTTTTATGGATGCTTTTACAATAACAGGACTTCTTAGTCTTTCCACATTTTTTTTAATGCTTCTCGGACTTGATAGTGCAAGTAGTTTTGGAGGAATAGGTTCAAGTAGGGAGGCTTTTATTTCGGCGCTGGTCGAACCTGCTATGATATTAAGTGTTTTTGCCATTTCTTTAATGGCCACAAGTATAGGACTTGGAAAAGCCGCTTTGAATTTGACGTATCATTTTCCTTTTTCACATGCGGCAAGTTTTATTCTTGCGGCGATAGCGTTTTTTATTTTGCTTATTGCCGAAAACGGAAGGATTCCGGTAGACAATCCTGAAACTCATTTGGAACTTACAATGGTGCATGAAGCAATGATACTTGAATCAAGCGGAGTTAATCTTGCTCTTATAGAAATGGCTACTGCTTTGAAATTCGGTATATTTGCGACACTATTTGCTACGCTTTTTTTGCCTTTTGGGGCGAATTTATGCTGGTGTTTAGCCGTAATAGTTTATATTTTAAAACTTATTTTAATTTGTGTTTTAGTGGCTGTAATTGAGCTTAACACGGCAAAATTAAGACTTTTCAAAGTTCCGAATCTCCTTGGAATTGCAATAATTTTCGGCTTTTTATCACTTGTTACTTTTTATATTTTGGGAGTATGAAATGATAAATTTGTTAATGGGATTTTTTATTGCCACACTAATAACGGAGCTTTTTACCACGAGGCTTTTCAGGCTTATAATGTGGTATTCTCTTAATTCTTTATTTTTGGGGCTTATTGCAATTTATAACGGTTATTTAATAAATGACAAAGCAATGTTTATTACTGGAATTATTACTCTTTTGGTTAAATTTATTGCAATTCCTTATATTTTAAAATATTTTTTTCTGAAATTTAACATTTCTCGAAATATTAAACCCGGTTTATCTATTCAGTATGCCGTGATTATAGTTCCGATAGTTTTGGTTTTTACTTTTTATCTTATAACGCCTCTTTTTGCCGATTTTATTCATTCAAACTATGTGGCTTTAAGTATTAGCGCTTTGATGCTTTCTCTTCTTTTGATGATAGAGCACAAAAATATTGCGGCTAAAATAATCGGCTTTTTATCCATCGAAAATTCTCTCTTTTTGCTTGGAATAAGTGCAACAGAGGGAATGCCTATGCTTGTGGAGCTTGGAATATTTGTCGATTTGCTTATGTTAATCGTTATTATAAACATACTTTTTAAGTATCAAGGAGAGTAGATGTATTTTATATTTTTGCCTTCTTTTTTGATTTTTATTTTGAGTTTTTTCAAAATAAACAGAATTTTGATGAGTGTTTTGGCCGCTGGTATTATTTTGCCTGTTATTTATATTTTAAACAATCCTTTTCATAATGAATTTTTTTATGCCGATAAGCTGGGAGGCTTTGTTTTACTTATTTCTTCAATAGTTGGGATCGGCGTTAGTCTTTCTTTGATTTCTCTTCCTGAAAGAGTAAATATAGATGAAAAAGATATAAAACTTTTTTACAGATTTTTCGGAATTTTTTGGTTTGGTCTTATCATTTCAATCTTAGCAAACAATATGGGACTTTATTGGATTGGTCTTGAATTCGCCACTCTTTCAACCGTTTATATGATTAAAACCAAAAGAACAACTGCTTCTCATAAAGAAGCGTGGAAATATCTGATTGTGGGTGCAGTTGCTATTTCTTTAATACTTTTCGGCATTATTTTGATGTATTCTTCGGCAAAGGCTAATTTAGGTGAAAATGCCATGAATTTTTATGTGCTTATGAAACGAACGGATAAAATAAATCCGTTTTTGTTTGAAATCGGCTTTTTAATAGCAAGTGTGGGGATGTTTGTTAAAATGGGGTTTTTTCCTATGAATTTATGGCTTTCGGATATAGAAAGAGCGGCCGTTTATCCTGTGGGGGCGCTTTTTAGCGGTATTTTGGAAAGTGCGATTATTCTCGGATTTTTCAGATTTTCAAAAATCGAATATATGATAAATTATTCTCATTTGATAACTTTTGTTTATGCATATTCTATTTTTACGCTTTTTATGGTAAGTTTTTTGCTTTTTAGAAGTAAAGATTATATGAGGATGTTTTCGCTTTCGGGAATTGAGCATATGACACTTATTTCGCTTTTTTGGGTGAGCG
Organism: Nautiliaceae bacterium; assembly: GCA_027036005.1. GTDB lineage: Bacteria > Campylobacterota > Campylobacteria > Campylobacterales > Nautiliaceae > JALTBU01. The sequence continues at coordinate 5,798 of JALVTJ010000032.1, read as the reverse complement.
GGGGATTTTTTGCTGCGCTTTTGCATTTTGCCGCACATGCGTTTTTCAAACCGGCTTTGTTTTTAAGCTCCGGAATGCTTGAACAGAAAGGAAAATATATTTTCAAAGGAACGCTAAAAGGCTATAAAAACAAAATTGTGCCGCTTTTGATATCTTTATTGCTTTTGGGAGTGATTTCGCTTCCTCCAAGCCCAATGTTTTTCAGTGAAATATTCGGATTTAAAGCAATGATTGATATCAGCAAAGGTTCGTCATATTTTATGTGGATGATCAGTGCGGTGTTTTTGATACTTATCTTTTTGAGTGTTATTTTTTATAAATTTGTCAGAGTTTATCAAGAAGCTTTGTATGAAGGCGAAGAGAAAGAAAAAAAGGTGTATAAAAGTGAAATTTTGATGCTTATAATGTTTGTTGTTTCTTTATTTTCTCTTTTATTCGGTTTTGATTATATTAAAGGAATAATATGAGACTAATAGCCAGATTCGCACTTGAAAAGAAAGAAAAATTCGAAATAATAGATGTGTTTGACAAAGAGATAAAAAGAACGCAAATAGATAAAAAAACCCCTTTTATAAAGAGTATTGCACATAAATATCCGGCGGCTATTTGGATGGAAAGAAAGATAAAAGATGAGTTCGGTATTGATTTTGAGGGATGTTTTGATAAACGGCCAGCCGTTAAACACGAAAGATTTCCAAAAGATATTTATCCTTTAAGAAAAGATTTTAATAAACAAGAGATAGATTTTTGCGAATTTAAGCCTTATTCATATGAAGAAATTAAAGGGGAAGGAATATTTACGGTGCCTGTGGGACCTATTCATGCGGGTATAATAGAACCTGGACATTTTCATTTTTCACAAGCAGGCGAGGAAATTTTGCATCTGGAAGTGAGGCATTTTTATAAATACAGAGGCTTAGAAAAAATGGTTGAAGGCAAAAATCCTTTTGAAATTCAAAAAATAATAAGCAGAATAAGCGGGAATGAATCCATTGCATATCAAAAGGCTTTTTTTGATATTTTGGCAAAAGCCTCATGTGTTGAAATACCAGAAAATTTAAAAAGAAAACAGGCGATTTTGCTTGAAATAGAAAGAATTATTCATCATTTAACGGATTTGGGATTTATTCCCAATGATGCTGGATTTGCACCCGCTCTTGCTTTTATGAGCAAGCTAAGTGAAGAAGCCAGAAGGGTTTTTTATAAACTTACAGGTCATAGATTCGCTTTTGACGCTTTGAAAGAGGAGATTTTTATTGACAATAAACTTTTGGATGAATTTTTGCCTTATCTTAAAAAAGAGGTTGAATTTTTCAAAAATTGGATAAACGATATACCTTCTTTATGGGATAGAATGGATACGACGGGATGTCTTAGTAGAAAAAAAGCCCTTAAATACGGTGTAGTCGGAGTTGCAGCGAGGGCTAGCGGAATTGCGATTGATGTCAGGGATGACGATTTTTATAAAAATTACGGTTTTAAGATGCAACTTGGTGTTAAAGGCGAAGTGGCGGATAGGTTTAAATTAAGAATTGAAGAGATTTTTAATTCAATAGAAATGATTAATAATCTAAAAACACAAGAAAATGAAAATTTTGCTTTGGGGGAAATTAAAGACGGAGAATATATGAGCTTTACGGAAAGCAGTATAGGCGAATTGTTTATGTATTTGAAAATAATGGAGGGTAAAGTGGAAAGATTTTTTGTTAGAGATCCTTCTTTTGTAAACTGGCAAGCGTTTCATACAACGATTTACAAAGATATTATTGCGGATTTTCCGCTCATTAACAAAAGTTTTGATTTGAGTTATGCGGGGAACGACCTATAAAGTGAAAAATGAAAAATGAAAAGTGAAAAGGTATTAAATGTTAAGATTTTGGAAAAAAAGAATTAAAACGGGAGTTATCACAGAAAATTTGGAATTTGACAGGGGACTTGAAGAGATAAAAAAAGAGATAAAAGATAAAATAAAAAGATATTTTGCCGGAAGTTTGGCTATAAGAATGGTAGATAGCGGAAGCTGTAATGCGTGTGAGGCTGAATGTAACGCTTTAAGCAATCCTTATTACGATTTACAAAGGCTTGGGATTCATTTCGTAGCAAGTCCGAGACATGCCGATGTTTTATTGTTAAGCGGGGTGATGACATTTAATATGTATCATCATGTTTGGGATGCTTATAACCAAATGCCTTCCCCGAAATGGGTAATTACTCTTGGAGATTGTCCTTATAATTTGAGTGTTTTTGAAAAAACATATGCTATAAAAGGAGTTGATTTACCGGTTGATTTTCATATACCGGGATGCCCTCCAAACCCTGAAAATATTATAAAAGGTTTTTTGGAATTTTTAAAGGGGTTTGAAAAATGATAAGCTATGATATAATTACGGCAAAAAAGGATTTTTATGATTTTAGCTACACCGGGACCGGTTGAAATCCCTCTTTTTGTAAGAGAAACGTTTTTAGGTGAAACAATACACCACAGAACTCCCGAATTTAAAGAAATTTTGCTTGAAACACTTGAACTTTTCAGAGAAATTACACATCTTCCTTATAATGTTTTTCTCTCCTCATCCGGAACGGGTGCAATGGAAGCTGCCGTTACGAATTTAGTAAAAGAGAAGGCTTTGACAATCAATGCCGGAAAATTCGGCGAGAGATGGGGTAAAATATGCAAAGCGCATAATATCGAATACAAAGAAATAAAATACGAATGGGACACTCCTGCAAAAGTGGATGATGTTATTGCTGCAATTGAAGGGGATAAAAATATAGATACCCTTTTTATTCAAATATGTGAAAGTGCGGGAGGCCTCAGGCATCCGGTAGAAGAAATAGCCGCTGAGGTTAAATTGATTAATGAAAATATAATAATTGTGGCTGACGGAATTACCGCTCTTGGGGTTGAGGATGTCGACACAAGCAATATTGACGTGATAATAGGTGGTAGCCAAAAAGCATTTATGCTTCCTCCCGGACTTTCTATGCTTGGAGCGAGTGAAAAAGCGATTGAAAGAATGGGGGAAGGGAAAGGATTTTATTTTAATCTTGTAAATGAGATTAAAAAACAAAACGAAGGTTCAAGTGCTTTTACACCGGCAACGGGGCATATAATCGCATTAAATACGGTTCTTAAAAAATTAAAAGAGATAAGTTTGAAAAATCATTTCGAAAATACGGCAAAAAGACACAAAGCCCTTTTGGCGGCACTTGAAGAGATTGATTTGAGTATATTTCCTCAGGAACCCGCTCTTTCTATGGCGGCTGTTTATTTCGAAAAAGCCGAGGAGCTTAGAAAAATAATCAAAACCAAATACGGGGTGAATGTTGCCGGCGGACAGGATCATATGAAAGGCAAACTTTTCAGGATAAATAATATGGGGCTTATTGAAGATTATAAAATGAGCCATATAATAAATTCAATCGAACTTGCCCTCGATGAACTTGGTATAAGAAAATACGATGGAAGTGGGGTTAGGGTTTATTCAAGCGAAAAATTGAAAGTGTAAAGTGAAAATAAAAATCGAGGTTGATTTAGTAAGGGATAGTTTGAGAAATATTTTTGTTGTTATGTTTGCTATAGTAAGTGGTGAAGTAAGTCTTTTGTATAAAATTTTTCATAAAGAAGATTTAGTTAGTATAATTTTTAGTGTGATAGGTTTTTTGATATTAATTTTGTTTTATTTTGTTCAAAGCAGCTATAAAAAAGAAATTAAGAATTTATTGAAATAATTGGAGGATAAGAAATGAAATATATACTTTTAATTATATTATTGCTTATTTTAGCTTGGTTTTTAATAAAATCTGTTGATGTTTCAATGAAAGAAGATAAATGATTTTTGCACACGATATACCGGACGGGGCAAAGCTATATTTTGGCAAAAAAGCTAAAATTAAAAGGGAAATCGAGCATATAGCAAGCGAAGTGTTTGAAAACGAAGAATTTGAAGAGATTGTTAGTCCTTATTTTTCTTATCACCAGTTGGAGGCTTTGAGCGAAAAAGAGCTTATAAGATTTGTGGATAAAGAAAACAGAACCCTTGCATTAAGAGGAGATAGTTCGGTTGATGTTATAAGACTTGTTATCAAAAGACTTAAAAGCGAAGCAAAAAAATGGTTTTACATACAGCCTGTTTTCAGGGCACCTTCAACGGAAATAAACCAAATAGGCGCAGAATGGTTAAAGGGAGATTTGATTAAGGTTTTAAAGACGAATATAAATATTTTGAAAAGACTTAACAAAAATTATCCTTTAATCCTCTCTCACATCAAAATTCCTCGAATCGCCTCAAAATTGAGCGGAGTTAGTGTTGAAGACATTAAAAAAATGAGAATAGACAAGTTTGATTCGCTTTTGAAAGAGTTATTGATGTTTGATAAAAATTCCAATCCCGATGATTTTCCAAAAGAGATAAGGAACTATTTAAAGGATCTTTTGAAAATTGCCAAAAGTATTGATTACAAAGTGATTTTTGCCCCTTTATATGTGGCAAATCTTAGATATTACAACGGAATTTTTTACAGGATAATAAACAATAACGAAATTATTGCAAAAGGTGGAGAATACAAAGTTGAGGGAATAAAAAGCGTTGGATTTTCAATTTATACGGATAATTTATTAAAGGATATGAATGGCTGATTTGATTGTCGGACTTCAATGGGGAGACGAAGGAAAAGGAAAAATTGTAGATTTGGTTGCAAAAAATTATGATATTGTAATTCGTTCCCAAGGAGGGCATAATGCGGGGCATACGGTTGTGCTTGACGGGAAAAAATATGCACTTCACCTGCTCCCGAGCGGTGTTTTAAATCCGAATGCAATGAATATAATAGGAAATGGGGTCGTTGTTTATCCCAAACAGCTTATAAAAGAGATTAATGAATTTGACAAAAACATAAAATCAAAGCTTTTGATTTCGGATAAGGCGCATATGATACTTGATCATCATATTGCAATAGACAAAGCAAGAGAGAGATTAAGGGGTAAAAACGCAATAGGAACGACAGGCAGGGGAATAGGCCCCGCTTATGCAGATAAGATAGCAAGAGTCGGTGTTAGGATGGGAGAGCTTGGAAATATTGATAAATTAATGCAAAAGCTTTTCGATTATTATGAAATGAACAAAGGATATTTTGAATATCTGGGCGTTAAAATTCCGGATAGTGAAAAATTAAAAAAAGAGCTTAAATACTATAAAAGCGAACTAATTGAAAATATTACCGATACCACAAAATATCTGTGGGATAATATGGATAAAAATATGCTTCTTGAAGGAGCGCAAGCGACACTTCTTGATATAGACCACGGAACATATCCTTATGTTACAAGCTCAAACACCATTGCAAGCGGAGCTTTGACAGGAAGCGGGCTTCCCCCTAAAACGCTTAATAAAGTAATAGGAATTGCAAAAGCATATACCACAAGGGTAGGAAACGGTCCTTTTCCTACGGAAGAGAGGGGTGAAGAAGGAAATAGAATTAGAAAACAAGGTGCAGAGTTCGGAACTACTACCGGAAGGCCTAGGAGATGTGGTTGGTTTGACGTAATTGCCGCAAGATATGCCGTTACGCTTAATGCTTGTGATGAGATTGCTTTAATGAAACTCGATGTTTTGGACGGATTTGAAAAGGTGAAAGTTTGTATTGGATATGAAGTTAACGGTAAAAAAACAGACTATTTTCCAAGCGATTTAGATGGGATCGAGCCGATTTATATAGAATTAGAGGGATGGGATAAAAGCAGCGGGGTTACGGAATTTGATAAACTGCCTCTTAATGCAAAAAAATATATAGAGTTT
>JALVTJ010000031.1 GCA_027036005.1 Nautiliaceae bacterium | reverse complement strand
TACAACATATTTAAAATTAAGTTTTTTAGCCAACTCTTCTTCAAATTCTTTAACTTTTGGACCTGTTGTTAAATAATCGCTTTGTAAAGCTTCTATAACAGCTTTTTTATCATTTTCATCTATTGTTTGTTTGCCATATGGTATTTTAAATTCTCCATTCTTCATTCTCCATTCTCCATTTTTATAAAAATTCTTGTGCTTTTTGCTTAAATTCTTCGCAACTTAGCCACCAGTCATTAGTTCCCGATGAATATTCAAAGCCTTCTTTTTCTTTTCCTTTTTCTCCAAGTTCATTTATTGTATAATCAGCTTCAAATCCAAAATTAATAGTAGGTTTTATTACAAAATGGTCATCAAATTCTATTATAGAATCATCTCTTGTAATCATTACTTCGTGAAGTTTTTCACCAGGACGGATTCCTATAATTTTTATATCAAGCTCAGGTGCTAAACATTTTGCCAAATCTACCATTTTCATAGAAGGAAGTTTTGGAATAAATATTTCACCGCCTTTCATCCTTTCAAAATCTTTTAATACAAATCTTACACCTTCTTCAAGAGTAATTAAAAATCTTGTCATTTCAGGATGAGTGATTGGAAGTTCCTTTGCCCCTTCTTTTATAAGTTTTACAAAAAATGGAACTACACTTCCACGGCTTCCTATTACATTTCCGTATCTTACAACCGCAAATCTTGTTTTTCTTTTTCCTACCATATTATTTGCTGCTACAAAAAGTTTATCACTTGCAAGCTTTGTTGCACCGTATAAATTTATTGGAGCTGCTGCTTTATCGGTTGAAAGAGCTATTACTTTTTCAACTTCGTTTTTAATTGCGGCGTCTATTACATTTTCAGCTCCGTTTATGTTTGTTTTAATACATTCCATTGGATTGTATTCAGCTACCGGCACGTGTTTTAGAGCTGCTGCGTGAATTACGATATCCACATCTTCCATAGCACGCATTAATCTCTCTTTATCTCTCACATCTCCAATAAAATATCTCATTCTTTTATCATCAAATTTTTGTTTCATCTCAAATTGTTTAAATTCATCTCTGCTGTAAATTATTATTTTATTTGGATTATACTCTTTAAGTATTATCTCTGTATATTTTTTTCCAAAACTTCCTGTCCCGCCTGTTATTAATATATTTTTCCCGCTAAACATTATTTTCCTTTATAAAGTCTTTTGAATTCTTCGCAATTTTCAAGAAGCTCTTTTTTGTTTCCTTTGCAGACAATTTCACCCTTTTTAAAAACTAAAATTTCATCAGCGTTTTCTATGGTTGAAAGTCTATGTGCTACAATAAAAACTAATTTATCATTTAGATTATTAATAGTTTGCATAATGATTTCTTCACTTTTATTATCAAGTGCGCTTGTAGCTTCATCTAGGATTAAAATATCGGGATTTGTATAAAGAGCTCTTGCTATTGCAATTCTTTGTTTTTGACCTCCGCTTAGGTTACTCCCGTTTTCTTGTAAAATAGTATAAATTCCTTCTTTTTGAGATTGAACAAAATCTAGTAAATTTGCCTGTTTAAGGGCTTCTTTTATTTTTTCTTTGTTAATTTCTTTCCCATAGGCTATATTTTCCGCTATTGTATCGTTAAATATATGAATGTTTTGTGGAATATAGGCTATTTTTTCTCTTAAATC
>JALVTJ010000030.1:13305-33195 GCA_027036005.1 Nautiliaceae bacterium | reverse complement strand
ATGCTCTCAATTATCTCTCAAACCCTCTCTCTTCCGTTTGAGGAATGAAAGTATATTATATTTTCTCTCTTATGTCAAGTAATGTTGAGGGCTTTTTGGAAAAATTTTGGAAAATTGAAAGAATTATAAAAAAAGGAGAGGGTAAAAAGCAAAATAATGAATTGTTATTTATATCTATAAGTAATTCTCCCTTTATCAAGACTATAAGGATTTATTTCTACCTTAACTTTATCTCCCGGAACTATTTTTATATAATTCATCCTTATTTTACCGCTAATATGACACAACACTTCTTTATTAAGTCCATCTAATTTTACTTTAAAAAGAGCATTTGGCAATGCCTCTGTAACCGTGCCTTCTACTTCTAAAACATCTTTTGCCATATTTAATTCTCCTGTGTTAAAATTAATGCTTTATTATTTAAAATCGCAACCTGGTGCTCATAATGAACGCCAACCTCCAAATCCTCACAATATACATCCCATCCGTTTTCAGCCAAAACCGGCTCACCGCATTTTTGACATATCATCGGTTCAAGACAAAATACATGACCGTTTTTTACTTTTTCGCCTTGATTAGGTTTACCCTCCACATAATTAAGTATTTGCGGTTCTTCGTGCGGTTTTCTTCCTATTCCATGACCACTGTAACCTTTAAGCGGAACATATCCGTGAGATGTAATATAATCTTCGAGAAGTTTTGATATTTGTTTGTATCTTATACCGGGTTTAATATTCTCAATTGCATAATAAAGTGCTTCTTTTGCGACATTGATCATTCTTTGATATTTTTCATCAATCTGACCAATTCCAATAGTTATTGCTGCATCTCCATACCATCCGTTTACTTCAACTCCGACATCAAAACCAACCACTTCACCTTCTTTTAAAGGTTCATTATCGGGGATTCCATGAATAATCACTCCATTTCTACTTATACATACAGCATTTGGAAAATCGTATAAACCTTTAAAAGCAGGTCTCCCTCCATTGCTTCTGATAAAATTCTCCGCCATTTTATCAAGTTCAATCGGCGTTATACCTGGTTTTGCATTTTCTCTTAAAAGTTTCAATGTTTTAGCAACAACTTTTGCAGGAATTTTAATATTTTCAATTTCAACAGATTTTCTAATAGATATTGCCATCAATTCTCCTAAGAAATAGGGCTTAAAGCCCTTTAATTGTTAAAGTATCGTATTTTTGCATAGTAAGTTGAGCTTGTATTTTTCTCATAGTATCTATTGCCACTTGAACAACAATCAAAACAGCCGTTCCTCCAAAATAAAAATTAATTCCAATAAGTTTAACCAAAAGCCAAGGTAAAACGGTAATTAATCCCAAATAAGCAGCTCCCCAAAAAGTTAATCTGTTTGCAACTCTATTTAAAAATTTAATAGTTTGCTCACCAGGTCTAATTCCGGGAATAAACCCGCCTTGTTTTTTAAGATTTTCCGCAATTTCTTTTGCATTAAACACAATGCTGGTATAAAAATAAGCAAAAAATATAACAAAAACAAACTCAATTACATGAAAAAGATATCCGTTTGGATTTAATAAATCTCTTATCTGAATTAAAATAGGATTTTGAACACTACTTAAAACCGTTAAAGGAAACATTAAAATTGCACTTGCAAAAATCGGAGGAATTACTCCGCTTATATTAACTTTAACGGGTATATAATTCATAATTCTTTTAAATCTGTTTTGCATTAATACTTTTTTCTGATAAGAAATAGGTATTCTCCTCTCTGCTAATTCCACATAAACGATAAAAGTAATTGTAGCAACAACAATAAATAATATAAATAAAAGCCCTATAACACTTAATTCTCCGACATCAACAAGATTTAGAGTTCCTACAATTGCACTAGGAATCCTACTTACAATTCCTGCAAAAATAATTAAACTTATACCATTCCCTATACCTCTATCAGTAATTTGTTCACCAATCCAAACTAAAAGCATGGTTCCAGCTGTCATTGTAATAGCAGTTAGTATTACAAAAGTTGCGGTATTTATCATTACTGCACTCTCGCCACCTCTGCCTGTAAGTGAAGTAAGCCCCATTGCAATACCGATTGACTGAATAAAAGCAATAGCAACAGTAGAATATTTAATTATTTTAAGATACTTTTGAAAGCCCTGAGAATCTTTTTTAAGCTCTCCCAACCCTGGAAATGTAGCTGCCAACAATTCCATGATAATTGAAGCCGTAATATAAGGCATAACTCCAAGTGCAATTATACTCATTCTTTTAACGGCGTTACCGCTGAACATATTAAGCATACCAAGCGCATCATGCTGATGCATACTAAAAAAATCTTTTATTACATCCAAATTTACCCCTGGCACCGGCACATATGCCAATACCCTATATATTAAAAGAAAGCCAAGGGTAATTAGAATTTTCTTTGCTAACGGATTCATACCCTTACTTTCCGGACGTTGTAATATTGGCGTCTTTTATTTTATCTTTAAGCTCTTTTGCTTTTGTACCGATAAGTTTAACTTTTTTAGCTTTAATTTTTACTATATTAGACAATGTTTGAATTGTAATTTCATCAAGCTCTGTAATAGCCGGTATTTTATCTACATTAATAGCTTGAGGTTTTACAACTCTGCTTTTAAAGCCAACTTTTGGCAATCTTCTTTGAAGAGGAGTTTGACCGCCTTCAAAACCTCTTTTTTGTGAATAACCAGTTCTACTTTTTTGTCCTTTTTGACCTCTTGCAGATGTTTTTCCCCATCCACTTCCTTGTCCTCTTCCAACTCTTTTTGTTTTATGTATTGCCCCACAAGCCGGTTTCAAATTATTAAGTGCCATTTTTAAGCCTTTTTACTTTTTATCTTTTGTAATGCTCTTAGTGTCGCATTAACAAGATTGTGAGGTTCATTAGAACCAAGTGATTTTGAAAGAATATCTTTAATCCCCACAAGTTCAAGCACCGGTCTTACCGCACCACCGGCAATAAGCCCCGTTCCTTCACTTGCAGGTTTAAGAATTATTCTTGATGCATTAAATTTAACTTCTATGTCGTGATTTATAGTATCACCATGAATACCCTCTATTCTTACCAAATTTTTAAATGCATCATCAATTGCTTTTTTAATTGCATCCGGAACTTCTTTTGCTTTTCCTGTTCCAACTCCGACTATTCCTTTTTTGTTTCCAACAACTACCAAGGCGTTAAATCTAAATCTCCTACCACCTTTTACAACCTTGGTAATTCTTCCAACATTAACAACAACTTCTTCGAATTCCTCTCTGTTTATATCTTTTATTACTTCTTTTTTAGCCATTTGCCATTTCCTTTATAGTTTTATACCATTTTCTCTTAGAGTATCTGCAAATGCTGCAACTACACCGTGATATTTATATCCGTTTCTGTCAAATGAAACTTCATTAATATTTGCTTCTTTAAGTTTATCAGCAAAAATTGCCGCTGCTTTTTTAGCACCTTCAATATTTGAAGGAAGTTTTTCTTCTAAATGAGCAGTATTAAGATAAGCCAATGTATGCGAAGCGGCATCATCAATTGCTTGAACAATCAAATATCTGTTTGATTTGTAAATAGTAACTCTCGGTTTTGCAGAATTTCCACTAATTCTTCCTCTAACTCTTCTTTTTCTTTTAAGTCTTCTTAAATCTCTTTTAGCCAATGCTTTACTTCTTCTCATCGCTCACCCTTATTTTTTAGCTGTTTTACCAGCTTTTCTAATAATTCTTTCATCAACATATTTAATACCTTTACCTTTATAAGGTTCAGGTTTTCTGAAACTTCTTATTTCTGCCGCAACCTGTCCAACTTGTTGTTTGTCGGTTCCTTTTACTGTAATTATGTTTTTTTCAACTGTAACAGTAATACCAGTGGGAATCTCATAATTTATAGGATGTGAAAATCCAAGTTGTAATTCCAATACATTGCCTTTTACAGCCGCTCTGTAACCGACACCATTGATTTCCAATTTTTTTTCGAATCCTTTTGTTAATCCGATTATGGCATTATTACATAAAGCTCTAATAGTTCCCCACATAGCTTTTGAAAATTTATTTTCATTAATCGGTTCAAAAGTAATTGTATCACCATCAATATTTACTTTTACAACACCTTTTGTATCGATTTCTTTCGTATCCTGGCCTTTTTTAATAATCAATTTATTCCCTTCAAGTTTGGCTTCAAGGCCATTAGCCAACTTTACGGGCTGCTTACCTATTCTACTCATTAACTTCTCCTTATTATTTTTACCATATACTACAAATTACTTCGCCACCAACTTTTTGTGCATAAGCTTCATCATTAGGCAATACGCCTTTACTTGTAGAAACCACAAGCGTTCCAAACCCGTTTTTAAATCTTTTAATATCTTCATAACCTTTATAAACCCTTCTTCCGGGTTTGGAAACTCTTTTCAATTCGTTTATTACGCTATCTCCGTTTTCATCGTATTTTAAAGTTACATTGATAAATTTTTTATTTCCTTCTTCAACTACTTTAAAACTTTCTATATAGCCTTTTTCTTCAAATACTTTTAATACATCTTCCATTAATCTGGAATGATTAAGTGTTGTAACTTCCATTTTTCTCATTGCGGCATTTCTGATTCTTGTTAATCCGTCTGCAATAATATCATTCATCATCATAGCATCCTTTACCAGCTTGCTTTTTTTACACCAGGGAGTAATCCCTCATTTGCCATTTTTCTAAGGCAAATTCTACAAATACCAAAATCTCTATATACAGAATGGGCTCTACCGCAAATAGAACATCTTGTATATGCTCTAACTTTAAATTTCGGTTTTCTTTTAGCTTTCGCTATCATACTTTTTTTTGCCATTTTACTTTCCTTTTGTAAACGGTAATCCGATAAGTTCAAGCATTCTTAGAGCTTGTTTATCATCATCGGTTGTTGTTGAAATATTAATGTTCATTCCATGAACTTTAATTATTGAATCATAATCAACTTCTGTAAATACAAGTTGCTCATTTAAACCGAAGTTAAAATTACCTCTTCCGTCAAATCCGTTTCTGTTAAGACCTTTAAAATCTCTAACTCTTGGAAGTGCGACGGAAATAAGTTTTTGTAAAAAATTCCACATATATTTACCTCTTAGTGTAACTTTTACACCCACAGGCATTCCTTCTCTTATTTTAAATCCCGCAACAGATTTTCTAGCAGGAGTAATAACAGCCTTTTGTCCCGTAATGATTGTTAATGTGTCGGCAACATTTTGAAGGTATTTTTTATCTCTGCTTCCTTCACCAACACCGGCACTTACAACTATCTTTTCAAGATCAGGAATAAGCATCGGATTTTTAATATCAAACTCTTCTACAAGTTTTGGTCTAACTTCATTTATATATCTTTCTTTTACTTCAAACATCGCCTCAGCCTTCTACTTTTTTTACATTTGAGATATGGATCGGTTTTTCAATCTCAATAAAGCCGCCTTTTGGGTTTTCATCGGTAGGCTTAACAGCTTTTTTGACTTTATTTACACCTTCAACTATAACTTTTGCTTCTCTTGGAAGCACTTTGATAACAACTCCCGTTTTTCCTTTATCATCTCCGGCAATTACTTTTACAGTATCGCCTTTTTTGATTTTGAATTTAGGAGGTAAATTTTTTCTAACACCCATTATAGCACCTCCGGAGCAAGTGATGTAATTTTTTGGAAACCTTCATATCTTACTTCTCTGGCAATAGGCCCAAAGATACGAGTTCCAACAGGTTCTTTTTTAGCATCTATAATAACTGCTGCATTATCATCGAATCTGATTAACGAACCATTATCTCTTTGAAGTTCTTTTTTTGTTCTAACAATGACAGCTTTTACAACTTGACCTTTTTTAATTTTTCCGTTCGGAAGAGCTTTTTTTACAGAAGCGACGATAATATCGCCTACTCTTGCATATCTTCTTTTTGAGCCTCCCAAGACTTTAATGCACATAATTTCCTTAGCACCGCTATTATCGGCAACTTTTAATCTTGTAAATGGTTGAATCATAATTATTCTCCTCTTTCTACAATTTCTTTAAGAACAAATGTTTTTCTTTTAGAAATTGGTCTGTGCTCTATTGCTGTTACAACATCACCAATATTAGCTTCGTTTTTTTCATCATGAACTAAATATTTTTTGAATTTTTTTACAATTTTATGATATTTCGGATGTAAAACTTTTCTTTCAACCAAAACATTAACCGTTTTATCACCCGTTTTTTTAATAACTTTTCCTTGAATAACTCTTTTAGGCATTAGTTACCCCTTTTTTGTCTCATCGCAGTTTTAATTCTTGCGATGTCTTTTCTTATTTTTGAAACCAAAGACGTATCTTGAAGCTGCATCGTTTTTAATTTCATTCTTGTTTCAAAAAGTTCCATTTTTTTGTTTTTAAGTAACTCTTGAAGTTCAGCTTCACTTTTTTCGATAAGTTCCGCTACATTTAACTTAGTATAGCTCATTTTCACTCTCCATTGAAATAATTTTTGTTTTAAACGGTAATTTAGCAGCTGCAAGATTTAACGCTCTGATTGCAGTATCATTATCAACTCCCGTAAGTTCAAAAATAATTCTTCCCGGTTTAATATTCATAACCCACTCTTCAACACTTCCTTTACCTTTACCCATTCTAACTCCCACAGGTTTAGAAGTTAAAGGTTTATCAGGAAATACTCTAATCCAAATTTTTCCAGTTCTTTTCATAGTCCTACTTAAAGCCACCCTTCCAGCTTCAATCTGTCTTGAATTGATTCTTCCAAGTTCAATTGCTTTAAGTCCGTATGTTCCGAATGCCAAAGAGTTTCCTCTATAAGATTTCCCTTTGTTTCTACCTTTTTGCTGTTTTCTATATTTAGTTCTTTTTGGCATTAACATGTCTGCGTCCTTTTCTTCTTCTTTGAGGTTTTTGCTCGGAAGCTTCCAATTGATTATTTTTTCTTTGTAAAACTTCGCCTTTGAATATCCAAACTTTAACTCCAATAATTCCATAAGTTGTCAAAGCTTCGGCAAATCCGTAATCAATTTTTGCTCTTAGAGTATGAAGGGGAACTCTACCTTCAAGATACCATTCGGTCCTTGCCATTTCGGCACCATTAAGTCTTCCTGCAACTTGAATTTTTACACCTTTTGCCCCAGCTTTAAGAGCATTTTGCATAACTTTTTTCATAGCTCTTCTAAAAGCCACCCTTCTTTCTATTTGAGTAGCTACATTTTCCGCTGCAAGTTGTGCTGAAATCTGAGGTTTTCTTTCTTCTTTTATGTTTAAAATAAGTTCTTTATTGCCAAGTTTTTTTTGAAGTTCTTTTTTAAGGGCTTCCACTTCACTTCCGCCTTTACCGATAATAATCCCGGGTTTTGCAGCAAAAATCGTAATTCTTACTTTTTTGGCGGTTCTTTCGATAATAATATCGCTAATTCCGGCGTAATAAAGTTTTTTCTTTAAAAATTTTCTAAGTTCGTAATCATTTAAGACATTCTCAGGCATTGTATTATAATTAATAAACCATCTACTTCTCCAATTTCTGTTTATTCCAAGTCTTAGTCCGATAGGATTCGTTTTTTGACCCATTAGCTTTCCTTTTCCACTTCTACATAAATATGAGCGGTTGGTTTTTGAATTTTACTCGCCATACCTCTTGCTCTCGGTCTGAATCTTTTAAGATAAGGACCCCTGTCAACTCTACAAGATTTTACAACAACTTCATTAGCGTCATATCCGCCGTTTGCAATTGCACTTGTTAATACTTTTGCAATAATTCTAGCCGATTTATTAGGCATAAATTCTAATTTTGCAAGAGCCTCTTCACCGTTCATTCCTTGAATTTCCCTTGCAACAAGTCTTGCTTTTGTCGGTGAAAGTCTTATAAATTTCAATACTGCTTTACTCATCACCTATCCTTATTTACCTATTTTCTTTTGAACAGAGCCTTTGTGCCCTCTAAAAGTCCTTGTAGGAGCGAATTCACCGAGTTTCATTCCTACGTGTCTTTCGGTAATATAAACAGGCACAAAATCCCTACCGTTATGAACATTAATAGTTAACCCTATCATATCAGGCGTGATAGTGCTTCTTCTTGACCAAGTTTTTATAGGTTTAGGATTTTTCTCTTCTTTTGCTTTAAGAACTTTTTTCATTAAATGATCGTCTACAAAAGGACCTTTTTTTAAACTTCTTGCCATATCCTATCCTTATTTCTTTCTTCTTGAAATTATATATTTATCAGATTGTTTTTTCTTTCTTGTTTTGTAACCCTTAGTCGGCATACCCCAAGGTGTAACAGGATGATTACCTTTACTTCTACCTTCACCTCCACCATGAGGGTGATCAATAGGGTTCATTGCTATACCTCTTGTTTGAGGTCTTATACCCATATGTCTACTTCTTCCGGCTTTTCCTATGGTAATATTTTGATAATCCGCATTACCAACCGTTCCGATTGTTGCCATACATTCACCTAGAATTTTTCTCATTTCTCCACTTGGAAGTCTAAGAATCACATATTTATCTTCCCTACCCATAATTTGAGCGGAATTTCCAGCGGCTCTTGCAATTTGCCCGCCTTTACCCGGTTTCATTTCTATATTGTGAACAATAGTTCCGACAGGAATGTTTTTTAGTTTCATTGCATTTCCGGGTAATATGTCAAGACCGCTTTCGGCTGCCATAACCGTATCACCTATTTTAAGGCCTTCCGGTTGAATAATATATCTTTTATCCCCGTCCGAATAAGAAATTAAACAAATTCTGCAATTTCTATACGGATCATATTCAATTGTAACAACTTTACCCGGAACTCCGAATTTATTTCTTTTAAAATCAATAATTCTATAAAGCTTTTTAGCTCCTGCCTCTCTATGTCGTGAAGTTATTCTTCCCAAATTATTTCTACCGGCCTTTTGCGGTAATTTTTTTAATAATTTTTTAACCGTCGGTTTAGATGTTATATCACTGTTATCAAGCGTGCTCATAAATCTTCTTGACGGTGTATACGGTTTATATGTTTTTACTGCCATCTTTTTCCCTTTATACACTTAGGCTTTCAAGTTTTGCATCTTCTGGTAATTTCACATAAAATTTTTTATAATCGTTTCTTTTACCTTCAACACCTCTAAATCTTTTAACTTTTCCTTTTTGTCTAAGCGAATTTACTTTTAAAGGCGTAATTCCGAAATATTCCTTAAAAATCTGTTTTAGCTGGTTTTTTGTAACTTTCGGTGTAGTTTGAACGACTAAAACACCGTCTTCTTGTAAATTCAGTGCTTTTTCCGTATATACTATTGTTTTAATATCTGTAATATCTGCCATAGCTTAGCCCTTTATAACTTTATCAAATGCTTTTTTATCAAATATTATCGATTTGAATACACTCACATAATACGCATTCAATTCTTCCGGTGTAATAATATAAACATTAGGAATATTTCTAAATGCCAAAAATGTTTTTTCATCCATTTCATCGACAACTATCAAATAATCTCTTTGATCGAAATTTTGCAAATATTTTGCTGCATCTTTTGTTTTACCGCTTTCAATAACAATAGAATCAACTACAAAAAGTTTTGAATTTTCGGCTTTTTCGTTAAGTGCATATTTAAGTGCAACTCTTTTTTGTTTTTTATTGAGTTTTTGAGACCAATCTCTCTCATTTCTCGGTCCGTGAGCCACTCCTCCTCCTCTAAACTGAGGAGATCTTATACTTCCTTGTCTGGCACGTCCCAAACCTTTTTGTCTAAACGGTTTTTTACCTCCGCCGCTAACTTCACCTCTTGTTTTTGTATGAGCTGTTCCCGCTCTTTGATTAGCAAGATAAGCTTTTACATAAAGATATAAATTATGAGGATTTATACCTTGAAAATCTTCCGGTAATTTATTAATTACTTCAAAATTCGCACTCATTTTACTATCCTTACTTTACCTAAACTTCCGTTACTTCCCGGAACACTGCCTTTAATTATCAAAACTCCCATATCCGGATCAAATTCAAGCACATCCGCATTTACGGTTACATTTTTGTTTCCGTAATGTCCCGGCATTTTTTGACCCGGTTGAACTCGTCCTGGCCATTCACAATTACCGATTGATCCCGGCGCTCTATGAAATCTAGAACCGTGTCCTCCCGGTCCGCCTGCAAATCCATATCTTTTAATTACACCGGCAAAACCTCTCCCTTTGCTTTTGAAAGTAAGTTTCACTTTTTTTGCTTCATTTAGCGGTGTTAAATCAAGCTCACCTACCTCTTTGTTTGCAACTTTAAGTTCTGCAAATCTGTTAAATTCTTTTGAAAGATTGTATTTTTTTTGCATACCTTCAACAGGCTTATTGATTTTTTTACCGTTTGCAAAAGCAACCAATGCTTTATTATCTTCTTTTATTTCACAAACCTTAGCCGGCACTATTTTTAATAACGTAACCGGAACGCTTGGAATTCCAACAGTCCTACTCATTCCTATTTTTTCAACTATATATTCCATTCAATTCTCCTTAACTTAATGCCCTAACTTCTACATCAACCTCCGGTGCCAACTCCAATTTCATAAGTTGATCAACCGTATCCGGTAATGCATTCATAACATCTATAAGACGCCTATGAATTTTAATTTCAAACTGCTCTCTACTGTCTTTGTTGATATGTGGCGATCTAAGCACTGTATATCTTCTGATTTTAGTAGGTAGAGGAATTGGTCCTTTTACTTCCGCTCCCGTTCTTTTAATAGCATCCGTAATAATACTTACAGCTTTGTCAAGCACTCTATGATCATATGCTTGAAGTTTGATTCTGATTTTTTCCATACTTGTCCTTTTTAAAGATCTCGTGGATTTCCACGCATTCGGAGTGAAATTATATGTTATTTTAAACGCTTTTGCAAGACAAAAGAAGGGTAATTTTTCCTTATAAAAAGGAAAAAGAATTAATTTTTTAAATTTAAATTATCCGGTTTTATGGCATTTTGATAAATATATTCAACCGTCTCATCAACATCATCGGATATCAAAAAAAGCTTTTTATCTTCCGGATTTATATGTTTATATTCAAGCATTTTATCAAAAAAATCAAGCAAAGGTTTATAATATTCTTTCCCAAAAAACACAATAGGTATTTTGCTCATTCTTTTTGTCTGAACCAAAGTCAAAACTTCACTGAGCTCATCCAAAGTTCCAAAACCTCCCGGCATCATAACAGCCCCTACCGAATATTTAAGAAAAGTTACTTTCCTTGTAAAAAAATATCTAAATTTAAGTTTTATTTTTACATACGGATTGGTAATTTGTTCGTGAGGTAAAAGAATATTAAGCCCTACGCTAATTTTTGCACCTTTATTCGCAGCCTCCATAATTCCCGGACCTCCGCCGGTAATTATCGCATATCCTTTATCACTAAGCCCTTTTGAAATTTTAGTAGCTTTTTCATAATAATACTCTCCTGGCTTTTCTCTTGCACTACCGAAAATAGAAATTCCCGGAGGCAAATCGTCAAGCTCTTCAAATGCATCGGTAAAATCACTAAGCACTCTAAACATTCTCCACAAATCTTTTGTAGGATTTCGATTATCCAAAAACTCTTTTTGTATGTCTTTCATAATTCTCCTTTTAAAATAATTTACCTATTTTTTTATAACCTATATAAAATAATACCATAGCCATAAACAATTCCGCAAAAAAATAAGGAAGCAAATCAAAAAAACCGCTTCCTCTGAAAAATATATCCTGGGTAGCCTGAATATAATATCTAAGAGGTGAAAGATAACTTAAATATTGAATAAAAGGATTCATCGCACTAAGCGGTGTCCAAGCACCACTAAGAAAAATAAGAGGCAACATAATTACAATCGTCAAATGTCCGACTTCCAAAATGGTTTTTGAAACAGCCGCTATAACAAGAGCAATACCCCCTATTGCAAAAGAAAATAAAAAACTTATTAAATAAAAATCAAGCAAATTTCCGTTTATCGGAGTATTGAAAACTCCAAAAACAATTAAACCTACGCTTATGGTAATTCCAGCCATTAAAATCAAAACCTGAGATAGAATTTTCGAAAAAATAATCAAACTTCCGCGAACAGGCATTAAAAGCATAATATCCCAAGTGCCGTTTTCTTTTTCTCTGACAAATACCACCGCAATTAAAACAAGTCCCAGCATAGTAATGTTACTCATAAGCTCGCTTAAACTCATAAACCACTTCGTATTGGAATTAGGATTAAAAAGTTTAATAATGTTTATTTTTGCAGGAAGATTTAAATTGTTTTCAAATTTCATTAAAATATTTTGAAGATAAATCAGTGTAACTTCCGCCTGCGCCGCTGCTGTCGAATCTATCAAAACCTGTAATTTCGCCTGTTTTTTAGAAATCAGATTATTAACAAATTGTTTATCAAATACAATTCCAACTATTATTTTTCTATTATAAATAGCATTTTTTAAAGCTTTTTCATTTAAAAACATTTTGGGTTGTTTAAATTGAGGTTTATGAAAAGAAGAAATTATTTTATTTACTATTAAATTATCGGCTTCATTTACATAACCTATCGAAACGTTTCTCGGTGTTACTTTTATTCCTTTTCCCGCAATATAAATATCCAATGTAAAAGCATATAAAATAAAAATAACTAAACCCGCATTTCTGAAAAAAACTAAAAATTCTTTTTTTAAAATTGCCGACATTTTCATTTTATAGCCTTTTTTACAAAGAAAGTTCCTACTAAAATCAAAGTAACGGCATAAATACAAAGAATAAAAAAATATAAAACATTTTCACTCGCTTTAAAACCTTGACCTATCAAAAAACTATCATAAACCAAATGATTATAATACATTACCGGAAATATATGAGCTTCTATAAAACTTTCTTTATCCATTGAAGAAATTGGCATTAATATTCCCGAATATAAAAATCCGGGAATTATGGTAATAATTACAGATAAAACGAGCGCTGCTATTTGAGTTGAAGTTATAATAGAAACTAACAAACCAATCCCTACACTTATTAAAATGTATATTTCACTTACAACCCAAAAAATAAAAAAATTCCCCCTGAAAGGAACATTAAAAACATAAAAAGCAAGCAATAATAAAATAAAAATATTTAATGAATGAAAAAGAAAAGGAGGCAAAAGTTTTGAAATTATGAATTCTACTTTTTTTATAGGTGCAGAATAAAAATTAAAAATTGTTCCCATTTCTTTTTCTTTTACTATCATAATCGCTGCAAGAGAAGCCGGAACCACTAAAAAAATAAGTCCGAATAGTCCGGGAACCACGGCATTATAATCTCTTAAAGATTCATTAAAAAAATTTCTGTTTTCTATTTTTATAGGAAGATGAATATTAAATCCGTTTATTAAAAGCTTTTCGATATAACCTTGAAGAGTTACGGCTCTAAGAGGAAAAGAACCGTCAATATATACTCCAATCTCCGCTCCTTTATAAAGATTTCTTGAAAACGAAGGAGGAATTATTATAATTACGTCAGCTTTATTTGTTTGAATTAAATGAAGAGCTTTTTTATATGAAAGATTTTCAACACGAACATCAAAATATTTTGTTCTTGAAAATTTATTAATAATTTCAAGCGAAAGTTTCGAATGATCATTATCTATAATAACTGTTCTTGCATGTGTTACTTCCAATTTTATTCCGAATCCGAAAAGAATCAAAATCATCGTAGGAATTAAATAAATTAAAATTATCATTTTATTTCTAATCAAATCGATAATTTCTTTTTTTAAATAAGCTCTTAACACACTGATTTTCATTGATTTTCCTTATAAATTTGAAGAAATATTTCTTCAAAATCAAGCCTCGGATATTTTTTATGTAAATTTTTAACCTCATCATCAACAATTTTAACTCCTCTTTTTAAAACGGCCACTCTATCACAATATTCCGCTTCATTCATATAATGAGTTGTTATTAAAATGGATATTCCAGTATTTTCTTTTAATTTTCTTAAAAGACGCCAAAAAGCACTTCTGGCAACCGTATCAACGCCACTGGTAGGCTCATCTAAAAACAAAACGACAGGCTCATGAAGTAGAGCTGCTGCAAGAGAAAATCTTTGGTTAATTCCAAGAGGCACTTCTTTGGGAAACGCATTTAAATACTCTTCAAATTCAAACATTCTTGCAAATTCTTCTATTTTTCTTTTCGTTTCACCGACACTTAAAGAATGCATTTTTGCAAAATATTCAAGATTTTCTTTAATACTCAAATCTTTATAAAGAGAAAATTTTTGAGATACATATCCGATTTTGCTTTTAAGAGTTAATCTATCTTCATAAGATCTTATTCTTTTTCCGAGCAAATAAAGCTCACCTTCATCAATAGGGTAAAGTCCCAAAAGCATTTTAATAAAAGTTGTCTTTCCCGCTCCGTTTGCACCCAAAAGTCCTAAAATTTCACTTTTTTTCAATTTCAAATCTATGCAATTATCCGCAATAAATTCGCCGAATTTTTTTGTTAAACATTTTGCATTGACAATAATTTCCGGAATTTCAATATCTTTTTCAGGCACATTGATAACTATCGGCTTTTTACCTTTTTTTAAAGCATTTACAAAAAAAATACCTTCAAGCGTAGGAGAGGCTTTTTTAAGATTTAAAGGTTTTAAGGAATATGTTCTGTTATTAAAAGAAAAACATTTGTTATTTTCGATTTCACCCTCATATGTATAATCTTTTATACTTTCAATTAATTCTTCGGAAGTTCCACTTGCAATAATTTCACCTTCATCAAATAGCATCAATTTATCCATTTTATTAGCTTCGCTCATATAAGCCGTAGAAATAATCGCACTCATTCCATCCTCTCTCATTTCATTCACAATATTCCAAAGTTCTGCTCTGCTTATAGGATCAACTCCGGTTGTAGGCTCATCGAGTATTAAAAGTTTCGGTCGAGGAAGCAAAGATAAAATTAAAGAGAGTTTTTGCCTCATACCCCCGCTTAAATTCCCTGCAAGTCTATTTTGAAATTCATAAAGCCCAGCCATTTTAAGAAGTCTATTTTCATACTCTTTATCTTTTTTAAGACCTCTTAGGTCCCTAAAAAAATCAAAATGCTCTTTTACACTCAAAAAATCATATAAAACAAGCCCAAGTCCTTGCGGCATAAGGGAAATTTCATATTTAATTTTTTCAGCCTCTTTGGGAGAATGATAAACATAATTTTTATATACAATCTCACCTTCAAAACTCAAAACTCCCGCTATTGCGTGTAAAGTCGAACTTTTACCTGCTCCATCCGCTCCTATAAATCCCAAAAGTTCCTGTTCTTTTAAAGAAAAATTTACATTTTTTATAGCCACTTTTTTACCATAACTAACAGATAAATTCTTAACTTCTAAAATTTTTCTTAATTCTCCATTCTCCACTATAAATTCTCCCTTACAATTCAGGCAATTCATTCAAACTTTTTGGCAAGTGTCCTTTTCCTATCAAAACAACTCCTGTTGCCGGAAGACCGAGTTTAAGCAAAGGATTTGGTTTTAAAGGCTTTAATCTTATTTCATAAACTCTTGTAATTCTATCCGCTCTTACTGCAACTTCTTTTGGGGTAAATTCGGCTTTTTTCGCTATTTTATTGACAATTGCAGGGATTGGTTTATTTGGATAGGCATCTAAAAAAATTTCGGCTTTATCTCCAAGTTTTATTTTTCCGGTATAAATAGTGTTTACATAAATTTTAAGATACAAACTTGTAGGGTTAATTAAAGTTACAATTGGCATACCAGCACCAAGCACTTCTGCAATATTTGCTATTTTTGTATCAACATACCCGTTAATAGGAGATTTTATATTAAGCTCGCTTAATATTACTTTTATTTCATCTCTTTTTTGTTTTAAAGCATTTATTGCATTGATTATTGCTTGAATATTATCCTTTGAAGCAAGCGATATTTCATATTTTTGTTTGTAAATTTCAATCTCTTTAATTAAAGCTTCTTTTTTTGAAAAAAGTGATTTTAATTTGTCCTTATCGGTCTTTGTTTTTAAAACGGCTAATTCAAGTTTATGATGTTTTTCTACTTTTCTTTTCACAAGATCTTTTATTCTTTTTTCATCTTTTATATCCTGCATAATTACCGCTTTTATTGCGTTTATATCGGCATTTAAAGCATTTAATTCATTTTTCTTTGCCAAATAAGCGTTTCTTGCAATTTCAATACTTTTTAAAATTTTGGTTTTAACAAAACAAAGATTATCTTTTTTGGCCTTTATTTCATAATTAAGGGCATCAAGTTTTTTCAAATATTCTTTATCGGATAATTTAGCGATTATTTCTCCTTTTTTTACTCTATCTCCGGTATCTACATTTAACCTTACAATTCTTCCTGGATATTTTGTATTGAGATTTATCAAATCCCCATCAACAACTCCAACAGCCTCTATCAAATACGGAGGAAGTTTCTTACCGTTAATCTTTTTATAAATCAAAAATCCACTAATTACCAACAAAACTATAATCAAAACAGCTAAAATATTTTTTTTCATTTTGCATTCTCCCTTCTCAATTTTTCATTCCAAACTTCACTTATTTCCTTTTTTTCATATATTCATCCATTTACTTTCAATCTCCCCCGTCAATATTTGTTTTTAATGTCCAAAAGAAAATTTGTGATTTAATATAATCTTTTTTAGCTTTTGATTGAGCCAATTTTGCAATTGCACTGTTTAAATCCGTAACATCTGCTAGTCCCTGTTCAAATTTTGCTTTTATATATTCATAATAACTTTTTCTTGCTTCAATTTCTTTTTTAGCGGCAAACAATCTTTTTTTCAAAGCTTTTAACATAAGCAAATCATTTTTATATGTCGTTTTTACTTTATTTAAATAATCTCTGAAATAAATAAAAGTTTTAAGTTTTGCAAGTTTGGCTTCTTGAAGTTTGGAAGTATCTTCACCTCCTTTGAATAAATTATATTGAAAAGAAAGAGCAACAAAAGATTTATCGACATTTTGGTAATTATTTTTATCCAATCCTATATTTGTAGCTTCTTTCTTAATTCCAGCCTGAAAATATATCTTAGGCAAAAAATTCGATTTTACCAGTTTGATATAATTTTGAGTAATTTTAAGAGCCGTTTCAAGCATTTTGACATCCGGTCTATTTAAAATATTTTCATTTTTTAATTTTTCAATAGGAATATTTGAAACGGAATTTATTTTTGTATTTAAAATATAGCTTAAAATATTTAATAACGACTTTTTCTCAGCTATTGTTTTGCTTATATTAGCATTAATTTCATAACATTTTGCATCTATTTCATCCAAAGTCGATTTATTTATAAGCCCTTCTTTAAATAAAGCTTCGGCTTTTGCTTTTGCACTCAAAAGCGAAATTTCAGCTTCTTTTAACGCTTCTATTTTTTTATTAAGCGCATAAATACCCGCATATAATTTTGCAGTTTTTAAAATCAAGTTTCTTTTAATATTATCAAGTTCGAGTTTCGATTTTATTACATTGAGCTTTTGAATATTTATTACCTCGGTTATGGCAAAACCGGTAAATAAAGGATAAGAATAAACCAAACTTCCTATAAAATTATTCTTATCTCCCATTTTCATTTTGGTATCAAATTCTTTATAAATCAAAGGATATAAAGGCGCAGTACCCGCATTTTCGGCTGCTACTGGGGATACTAAATCAAAATTAACAGTAGGATTTTCAAAAAAATGTGAATAATCATATTCCAAATCCACTTTTCCATAATTTTTCGCTTTTGCTTGATTAAACTTTTCTTTTTGAATTTGAATATTTTTTTGATAAATCTTAACAAGATTGGAATTATCTATTAATTTTATTAATTGATCAAAACTCTTAGCATTTAATATTAAAGGAAACAATAAAATAATTTTCCATTTTTCGTTTTTCATTTTTCATTCCTTATAAGTTGATATATTTTCATAAGTTCTTTTTCAAATTCTTTTTTTTTATCTTCAACCAAATTTGTTGTTTGTGTTTCTATAAAAAGTCCTATTGCCATATTATAAATGATTTTTTTTAGTTTAACGGCACCTTTTTTTAATTCTTTGTTTTGTATTCCTTTTTTTAATATATTCTCCAAAACAGAATAATAAAATTTTTTGGTTTTCGTTTTAAATTCAAGCATCTCTTTTGACGGATTTGTAAGAGAGATAGCCAAAAATTCCTTATAATGATTTATAAATCTATTATCTTCATAAAAAAATTCAAAAAATATAAGCAATTTTTCATATGTGTTTTTAGCTTTATCTATTTTTTTTAACAAATTTTTGTTATATTCCTCAATTAATTTATTTACAATTTCAAAAACGATATCTTCTTTATTGTTAAAATATTCATAAATAGTTCCCTTGCCGATACAGGCAGCTTTAGCAAGTTCCGAAACAGTTATGTTTTTTATTCCTCTTTCTAAAAGAATATCTCTGCATAAAAAAGCAATTTCTTTTCTTTTTGCATCCTTATCAATCAATTTTGCCATTTTTTCTCCTTATTAAAAGTAATCCGAAAACAAAAGCACTTCCCAAAAGTCCCCATAATCCGGCATTAAGCCATACATATTTGAATCCGTAATCAAAAGAAAAAAACCTTTCTATATTTCTAAAAACCACCGTTGAAGCATCTCCAAAATAAAAATGAAGCTTATATAAAAATTCTTCCAACAAATCCCTGTTTTGCAAAATCACCATACCGTCGAATTCTTTATTCGTGTAAAACATTATATGGTTTGTAGCAATAGCCGTGCCAAAACTTCCGCCAATAAAACGGACATAATCCATTGTAGTTATTGCTTGTTCTATTTTTTTACCCGCATTTTGCATAACAAGCGTAGTTATAGGGGCAAAAAACATTCCCATTGATATTCCAAAAGGCATTGTTTTTATAACTGCTTCGTAAAACGGAGTATAATAATTAATGGTTGTAAACAAATATGAGCTGAAAAGATATATAATTGCACCCGCAATCAAAACAGGCACAGGAGAAAATTTATCACTCAAAATCCCTGCTATCATACTAAACATACCTATCCATACACCAAACCCCAAAACCCCAAGACCCGTTTGAATAGAGCTTAATCCCTTTAACTGCTCGTAAAATATAGGAACTAAATAAAAATACTGATACATTGAAAATCCAAGCAATATCAAATATATCATTATTCCCAAAAAATAATAAGGATTTTTAAAAAGAGTATAATCAAAAAGTTTGAGTTTTGAAAAATATTCGCTGATTATAAAAAAAAGCAAACCAAACCAACTAATAAAAGCCAAATTTATTATCAAATCACTATGAAACCAACCATATTGCTGGCCTTTTGAAAGGATAATCAAAAGAGATAAAGTAAAAACACTCAAAAACATTACAGAAATGAAATTTAGAGGATATTTTTCTTTTTTTGCCGTTTCAGGAACAAAAAAAGGGGCTAAAACAACCAATAAAATACCTATCGGAACATTAACGAAAAAAACACTTCTCCATCCTAAATATTCACTTAAATATCCCCCCAAAGTAGGGCCTATTGCAGGCGCAAACGCAACCCCAAGCCCGAAAACTCCCATTGCAATTCCTTTTTTTTCGGGAGGAAACAGAGAAAACAAAAGAGCCTGAGCGGTTACCATAATAAAAGCCTCGGCAAATCCCTGAATCGTTCTTGCAACAATAATAAACCCAAGAGTATTTGAAATTCCGCAAAGAAAAGATGCAAACGCAAAAACACCTACCGAAATAATATAAACCCACTTATATCCATAATGCTTTATTACCCACTCCACCAAAAGTAAAGCAACGGCAGCTGCTAGCATATAAGCGGTAACAACCCATTGCACTCCATAAAGATCAGTTGATAACGGACCTCTTAATTTCGGAATAATTATATCCACAATTGTGGTATCCAAAACCGCCATAAATGCACC
>JALVTJ010000030.1:0-13205 GCA_027036005.1 Nautiliaceae bacterium | reverse complement strand
CGGCAGCTGCTAGCATATAAGCGGTAACAACCCATTGCACTCCATAAAGATCAGTTGATAACGGACCTCTTAATTTCGGAATAATTATATCCACAATTGTGGTATCCAAAACCGCCATAAATGCACCGACAATAACTAATAAAATTGAAAGTGAAAAATGTAAAGTGAAAAGTTTAGGTTGCATTTTTTACTACCTTTACCAATATACTAATAATTTCATTTAAATCTTCAATTAAACTTTTAGCTTCATTTTCTTTAAAATAATTTTCATCTTTTAATAAATTAATCCAATATCTTGTCTCAACCGCTTCTTTTGAAGCAATAGACATTTTTGCTCTAAATTCTTTTTTAGAAATAGCATATTGAGCCTCAATAATGTTCGCTTCTATTGATGTCCCACTTTTTAAAAATTGTTTTGAAAGAATATATTCTTTTTTTGCAATTAAATATTTATAAGCTTTTATAGCTCTTCTTGCAAATTTATAACTTTTTTCCTCTAATAATCCTTCGCTTTTCATTTTACAATTTTCACTTTTCACTTTTCATTTTACACTTATTTATAACCACTTCCCCGCTCATTCCAACTTTAACGTTTTTGGGCAATTTATTAAATTTTATTCTCACATAAAATCTCTGCTGTAATTTGGTAAATTCCCCGCTGCTTATATCTCTTGGCACAAGTGCAAATGTTGCGGCACTTGCAGGGAGAATTTCACTTACATAACCTTTAAAGTTTTTATCAAGAGCGTCTATATGAATAATAGCCTTACATCCGGGCATGATATTTTTTAATTTTTTTTCTTCCAAAAGGTCTAAAACATACAAATCTTTTAAATTAACAACGCTTAAAATTATTTTTCCTGCGGAAACCACCTCATCGGAATTAGCAAATTTTTTAGCAACACTTCCGTTAAATGGAGCATATATATATGAATCTTTTATATTTTGTTTTATTAAAGCCAAATTTTCTTTTAACACTTTTAATTTCTCTTTATTTGCAAGAATAATCTTTTGAAGTTTTTTTATATCGTTTGTTTCGTTTAAAACAAGCTTTTTTTTGATATTTAAGGTATTTTTTTCAAGTTTTAACGCTTTTAATTTTTCCTTATTCGCTTTTATTTCGTCTTTTAAAGCAAAATAAACACTTTGAATGTTTTCAAATTTTTCTTTTGAAATTTTGTTTTGTTTATAAAGTCTTAAAAATCTTTCATAATCTTTTTTTGTTTTTTTCAATTTAACTTTTAAAGCATCAATACTATATTCAAACGCTTTTATATTTTTTTGAAGTTTGTTAAATTGATTGCTTATTAACGAAAGATTATAATTAATATCGTTTTGTAATTTCTGTTTTTGTAAAATTAAAGAATTTATAGTATTTTTCAAAGCATTTATTGAAAAATTAATCTCTTTTCTTTTAATTTCCAAATCTTTTGTGTCAAGTTTGGCTAATATTTCGCCTTTTTTTATTTTATCACCTTCATTTACATAAATCTTTTCTATTTTCCCAGGAAGTTTAAACGAAAGATTAGTTAACGAATCGCTTTTGACAAATACGGCATCGGAACTAACATAATGATTTGTAAAATAGATATATCTATATAATGCGTATAAACTGCCGATTATCAAAATTCCGAAAACTCCAAATATAATAAATTTTTTTGATTTTATATGTTTCATGCTTAATTCTCCATTTTTATATTGACCGACGGTCAGTCATAATTATAACAAAAAATTTTATCCTTTATAATCAAATTCCGGAACAATTTCTTTTAAAATTTTGACTATTTTTTCTTTTGACTCTGCACTAAAAAGTTTATTTAACTCTCTTTGCAACAGTTTCAAATCATAAGCAGTTGGTTTAGCTATAAAAATATCTTTGTATTTTGTTTTTTTATCAGCCTCATTTATCAAAAGTTCTTCATAAAGTTTTTCTCCGGGTCTTAATCCCACAAATTTAATATTATTTTCATTTTTTCCATAAAGTTTAAGCATTTTTTCTGCCAAATCAATAATTTTTACGGGTTCCCCCATATCCAAAATAAAAATTTCACCGCTTTTAGCCAAACTGCCTGCCTGTAAAACAAGCTGACACGCTTCGGAGATTAACATAAAATATCTTGTAATTTCAGGGTGAGTTACCGGCAAAGGTTTATCTTCCTCTATTAATTTTTTAAATTTAGGAACTACACTTCCACTGCTTCCCAATACATTTCCAAATCTCACGGCACATATTTTCGTATTTTTAGAATCGATATTTTGAGCGTAAATTTCACAAACTCTTTTTGTTGCACCCATAATATTCGTAGGTCTAACCGCTTTATCGGTAGAAATTAAAATAAAATCCTTAACCTCGTATTCAATTGCCAAATTAATCGTATTAATTGTTCCTAAAATATTATTAATTACAGCACTTCTAGGGTTATATTCGCACATGGGCACATGTTTATAAGCTGCTGCGTGAATAACAATATCAGGTTTTTCCTCAAAAATTTTTTCTAATTCTTCTTTTTTGGTTACATCTGTCAAATAAATTTTTCTCTTTATATTTAATTCTTCATTAATAGAATATAAATTAAATTCACAATCATCTATCAAAATAAGCTCATTTGCTTCGTATTTTTCACAAAGTCTGGCTATTTCGCTTCCTATACTTCCACCTGCTCCCGTAATTAATATTTTTTTATCTTTAACAAAATATTTAATCGCTTCCTTATCCAAATCTTTCGGTTTTCTTGCAAGCAAATCTTCAATGGAAATATCTTTTACCCTGTTTTCAAAAGGATTATAAATTTTAATATCTTCAATCTCTTTCGAATGTAAAAATTCTACCAATCTGTCAAGTTCGCCTCTGCTGTATTCTTTCGTAATTATAGCTGTTTTGATTTTTCCATCTATTTTTGAAATATCTTCTACCTTATATCCGTATAAATAACTGCCAATCAAATTTTTTTCATTATCGTAGATTTCAAAAACAGAATAAGGAATATTTTGCTTTAAAAGAGAAACCGTTTTTTCATTAGCTCCTATTATTAAAGCCGGAGGTTTATCGGTTGAGAGCTTTTCATAAATAAGTCTTTTCGAAATTCTAAAAAATCCTATAAAAAGTAAAGATAAAAAATAATCAATTATTATTACGCTTCTTGGAAAAGGAATAAAATAATTCCTAAAAATCAAAAGCAAACTACCCCCTAAAACATAAGCCAAAGTAGTGGCAAAAACCAGAGATTTCAATTCTTTGAGGGAAAAAAACCTCCAACTAACAAAATAAAGTTTAAACAGATAATAAAAAACAAGTTTTAAAAAAACAAAAATAAATGCAATTTCAAAAAATTTATGTAAATATATTTTGGGAATAGAAAAATTAAATCTAAGAAGATATGCCAAAAACAGAGTAAAAATTGAAATTAAAATATCTCCTGTAATAAAAAAAACAGCCCTTTTAAAATTAGTAGGTCTAAACAGATTTGATAATTTCACATATTCCCTTTACCTGCTCTTTTGTCAAAGTCGTTCCGCTTGGTAAACAAAGCCCTTTTTTAAACAGCTCCTCACTCCTTCCATTTAGATAAACTTTTGCACCTTTAAATAGAGGCTGCAAATGCATCGGATTCCATAAAGGACGACTTTCGATTTGATTTTCTTGAAGTCTTTTCATCACTTCAAAAGGATTTTTATTTTTAAAAACGACTGTTGTAAACCATCTTGTGCCTCTTGTATTATGTAATTCCGGCATAAATTCTTCATTTAAAAATTCTCTATACCAATTAAAAATCTCTCTTTTTTTAGCTATTCTTTCTTCAACAACTTCCATTTGTCCAACCCCAATAGCGGCTAAAACATTACTCATTCTGTAATTAAATCCAACTTCTTTATGAACATACTCTACAAATTCAGGCTCTTTTGCCTGGGTTGAAAGTAATTTCGCTTTTTTTGCCAATTCTTCATTATTACTGACTAAAACTCCGCCGCTTGAAGTCGTTAAAAGTTTATTTCCATTAAAACTATAAACTCCAAACTCTCCAATAGTCCCTGAATATCTAATTCTCCATTCTCCATTCTCCATTTTCCATTTATAATATGCCCCAAGACTTTCCGCACTATCTTCAATTAAATAAATTCCATTTTCTTTGCATAATTTTAAAATTGGCTCAATATCTGCAACCTGCCCGTAAATATGAGGTAAAATAACGGCTTTTATATTATTTTTTTTTATAGCTTTTTCTAAAAGTTCAACATCCATATGCCAATACTCATCCACATCAATAAAAATAGGCTCGTTTCTTTCATAAAGAATAGGATTAACACTCCCAATAAAAGTAAAAGTAGAAACAGCCACTTGGCTATCTTTTATCCCTAACACTTTAAGAGCTAAATGAAGTCCGCTTGTTGCATTACAAACAGCCACGGCATTTTTAGCATCTGTATAATTTTTAATTGATTTTTCAAATTTATTTATAAATTCTCCAACCGGAGCTATATAATTAGATTCAAATACTTCTTTTATATATTCAATCTCTTTTCCGCTCATATGAGGAGGTGAGAGGTAAATCATTATTAACCTTTTATAGTTTTGATAATATATTCTATATCTTTTTTTAAAGACCAATTTTTAATATACTCTTTGTTTATTTTTACTTTATCAGGCCAAATAACTTTATCATTATACTCTTTTGGATTTTCAACCCCGGCTAAAATTTCTTCTTCTTTTTTATATTTTAAACTAGCAGGTCCTGTAATTCCGGGTTTTACACTTAAAATTATTCTATCTTCCTCTTCAAGCTTATCAGCATATCCCTCAACATCAGGTCTTGGACCCACAAAAGACATATCACCCATCAAAATATTCAAAAGCTGAGGCAATTCATCAATTTTATATTTTCTAAAAAATTTACCGCTTTTTGTAATCCTATCATCATTTGCAGTAGTGATAGTAGTTCCTTTTTTATCTTTCATTGTCTTAATTTTATAAATTTTAAAAAGTTTTCCATTTTCTCCTACTCTTATTTGAGAAAACATACCATTTGATTTTGTTTCAATACTTGCAATAATCCATGCAATTAAAATAATAGGCCATGTAATTAAAAGACCTATTAAAGAAAAAGAAAAGTCAAACACTCTTTTAATGATTTTATCTTTTTTGCTCATTTTATTTTATAAATTTTTAATAACGGATTTAAAATAACAGGCTTGAAAAGATTTCTATTGTAATTATTAAACACAAACATTTGAATAAATGTCGAATTATAATAATAATCATCAACAAGCAAGGCTTCACCATAACTTTCAAGGACAATTAAATCAAGTCCTTTATCTCTTAATTTTTGTTTTTTAACAATTAATTTTCCATTTTTATTATATCCCACTATATCAATTTCTTTAATAGGAATACCATTTCGAATTAATACTATTCCTTTTTGCAAATCAATAGGTATTTGACCAATATAGAGTAAAGGACCTTTTTTATAAATTTTGGCTTTATAAAAAAAATGAGGAGGATAAACTTCGCCACTATTTAGATTTCTATTACTAAATTCTGATATCGTAGGGAAAATATTAAACATTCTATATGGAAGCATTAAATAAACATCTCTATTAAGTTTAGGTGCTTTAAAATTTTTATTTCCTATTGTATCCAAAAATTCATCAACATTTATAGGTTTTTTATTTTTGATAAACAATTGAGGAGCTACCGTTTTATTTGTTTCAATATATTTTTTGATTGAAATTTTTGAAAGATTCGCCGCCAAATATTGATTAGAAGTTGTCAGGATTTTTGAAACCAAAAAATCATCTTCATTATGTTTTCCACCATCGATCAATGTATTAACATTGGCATAATACCAGATAGGATATCCATAATCCCACCAAGTAATAACATAATCTTTGGGATTGGATATTTGTTTTAATTTATTCAACACCTCAACTTCATTTTTATTAAAAACCGTTGGCACCAAATATGGATAACTTCTTAAAGGATAAAATTTTTCAAAAGAAGCTAAAATTCGATTATTTTCACAACATCCACAAATATGCGTAATATTTGGAACAATTAAAAACAAACTACCTAAAACCACAATAGCAATTCTAAATTTTTCATTTTTAATTTTTAATTTTTCAACAAGCCATACAAAAAAATAAACTCCACTAAGAGCTGCAATAGCTACTGCATAAACAGTAAATCTAAGTCCTCCGATAAATGCAAAAAATCCTATTCCCCAAAGTGGCAAAGCTATAATAAACTCTTTATGCTTTTTTACCAACAATATATAACCCACAATTGCAATTAAAAGTCCAATAACACTTCCAATTATTCTATCAAATACTATAAACCAAGGTATATGACTGGCTTCTCTTACTGTTTTGTTTACATTTAAAAATTTCAATCCTTCAATTTTCTGAGTAGCAGTAGAATAATCAAACACTTTAATCAAAATAATCCCTAAAACATTACCTGTTATAAAAAACCCTATAAATAAAATACCGCTTAATATTTGTAAATATTTGATTTTCAAATCTTTATATTTAAATAAATAATATAATCCGATTACTCCGATAATTCTGATCCCCCAATAAATTTCCATTAAAGCAAACGAAAATATAGCAATAAACTCATAAGTAAATTTATCTTTATATTGAAAAATTAATAAATACAAAAAAGCCATTATTCCCATAGCATAAATAATAGAAAGACCTTGCCCATAAGCCCAAGGATATAAAATTACTGTAAATGAAGCCAAAAGAATAGAAAATAAAGATTTTTCTTTTAAGGAAAGCAAAATAAAATAAAGAATAAACATAGGTAAACTTGCACTAAACATATCTGTATCATAATAACCTGCAAGTGTTCTATTGTAATAGCTCCACCCAATACTTGCTATAAGTGCAGCCAAAAATCCCCAAGTTAAATTTTTATAAAGTTTACCTATTAAAATAACCGGAATAACAACAAGAGAAGATATGACAGGTGGCAAATAAAGCATTAAAGTATCTATACTTAAATGAAAAAATTTAGCCAAATAAGCTGTAATTACAGCTGTCCCGTAATGAAAAACATCTAAAAGCCTCGGATTATCCAGATGCATTCCATACGCTATCTTTTGAGCACCACTGCCGAAAAAATACCCATCAGGATTGTTTATCATAAGTTGAGAGTGCCAAAAAAACTGAGGATAATTACTTGCCCAATGTATCCAGTAGATATGCAATAAATAACTAAAAGCATAAGCCAAAATAATTAATCCTAAAACCAATCTATTTTCTTTTGACATATTTTTCCTTTAAAATTTTAAAAATTCCGACTAAACTTCCAATTCCATAACTAAAATGCAAAACTAAAAATGCTATTAACTGATGAAAAAATGTTGTCTCTTTTTTAATTTGAAAACTTCTAATTGAAATTATACTTAAATAAAGTCCTAAAATTATTAAAAATAAATAAAAAAAATATTTATTAAAGAATCCTAAAAGCAAACTAAATAATAAACTCAAAATAAATAAGAGAGGTATAAAATGCCTTAAAGATAAAGAATTTAAAGAATTTGTATAATATGCTGTAAGTATATTCCAAAGACCATTATTAAAATTATTTTTTGCTAAATCTTTAAAAGTTTCTCTTGCAAAGTATGTGCATTTAATTTCTGGAATTAAATAAATTTTTCCTCCATTTTTTTTAAGTCTTTTATTAAGCTCTATATCTTGATTTCTTACAAGTCTCTCATCATAAAGGCCAATTTTATCAAATACCTCTTTTTTATAACATCCAAAAGGAACAGTATCTACTTCTTTTATTTCATCAACTCCACTTCTAAAAGCACTTCCAACTCCTAATTTATCACTTAAAACATTTTTAATAGCGTTTGAAGTTAAAGTTTTATTTTTAACTTCTGTAATTACTACTCCTCCAACATTATCTGCATCAAGTTTCTTATGCCAATAAATTAGTTTAGAAAAATAATCTTTTGGATAAGATGAGTGAGCATCAAGTCTAATAATATATTCACCCGTTGCCTCTTTTATTCCTATATTCATTGCAACAGGGACTATTTTTTTAGGATTATAAAAAAGTCTAAAAAAAGGATATTTTTTTTGATATTTCTTAATAATATCTACTGTTTTATCCACACTGCCACCATCAACTAATAAAACTTCCATTTTATTTTTATCATAATTACTTTCTATTATGCTATCAAGACATTTAGAAATATATTTTTCTTCATTGTAAATTGGAATTATTACAGAAATTTTTCGCAAGCTTTCCATACTCTCTCCACTTCTAATTTTTTTAAACAATCTATACTATTACAACCTATCTCATCAGTTGCAGGATTAAAACACGGTCTACATTCCATTTCTAAAAAGACTGATTTATTATTTTCTCTATATCCACCTGTTTCTTTTTCATTTGTCATTCCAAAAATTGTAACTGTGTTTGTTTTAACTGCATAAGATATATGCATAAGTCCATTATCATTTCCTACCATCAAATCAAGCTTACTAATTAAAGTTATTACATTTTCAAGTGGCTCTTTTACAATTTTAAACTCTTTAAATTCTTTTTCTAATTCTTTTTCATCTGGACCTATAAAAATAAGTTTATTTCCTTCAATTTTTTTTATTAACTCTTTAAACTTATCCCATCTTTTAAATTTTTGCTTAGCCCCACTTCCAACTGCAAAGCCTATATTTTTAGTTTTTCCTAAGTATTTTGAAACATCAACATTAGGAACATAAATATATGGCTCTTTGTCTTTTATTTTTAAAATATTTTCTACTATTGTTAAATTCATGTTAATTCTATGAATATCTTTTTCTTGAAAAGATGCAAAAACTTTTTTTATTCCCAAAATTTTAGCTAAAAACTCAATTTTCTTTGGATTCGTCCCAGCAGTTGCTACTAATGCATCATATTTTCTAAAAAATCTTAGAAAATCTAATTTTGAAGAGATATAAAAAATATTTTCTAAAAAGTTATTCTTTTTCAAAATTATACCATTTGCTTTTGAAAATAAAGCTAAATCTACACTATGTCCACTTTTTGAGAGGCTTTTTAGCATTGGAGTAGCCATTATCAAATCCCCAAGCCCCCAAGAGTGAATTACTAAGATTTTCATTTATTGTCTTTGATCAATTTTAAAATATTACGCAATTGTCCTCTTCGTATTCTATTAAAAATAGCAAATATAAGACTTGAATAAACAAAAGGTAAATAACAAGGAAAATATCTTTTTGTAAAAATAAGTCTATTTTTAATTCTTACAAAATCTGCAAAATCTCCTATTTTTTTTACTGTAACATTTTCTTTATGGTAAATAATACTATCACAACATATTTTAAATTTCCATCCCATATTTTTTGCCCTAATAACTAAATCCATTTCTTCAAAAAATAAAAAATAAGTCTCGTTTAACATTCCTACTTCTTCAATAAAATTTTTACTTAATAGCATAGATGCTCCTATGGGATAATCTACCTTATTTATTTTCCTACAAGCTTTTTTTAAATCTTTTTCCTTATATCCAACAGTTCCTCCTTGGGCAATAAATTTATTAAACTTTCCTCCTATACCTTGAAGAAAATTTGTCCCGTAATAATAAATAGGATTTCCCCATAAACCTACATTTTTCTCGCTATTAATTGCACATTTTATAAATTTTTTTAAACTATCTTTTTTCACCTCTGTGTCATTATTTAAAATCCATATAAAATCATAACCATTTATTTTTGCAAATCTAATCCCTATATTATTCCCCGCAGAATACCCTCTGTTTTTTTTTGCTTTTATAAATACTATTTTAGATAAACTTTTTTTTAAACTTTCTTCCGAAATAACTGTAGCATTTTTGTCTTGTAAAAATTCTTCTATTTTTTTTATAGAATTATCAGAAGAATTATTATCCACTATAATTATTTGATAGTTTTTATAATCTAAATTTAAAATACTTTTAACACATTCAATTGTATCTTTCCAATTATTATAATTTAACACTATTATATATACTTTTTTCATAATATTTTTTTCCATCTTTTTTTAATGTTTTTTATTTCAAACATTTCCGATCTTTTAATAACATCCTCTTTTTTAATTAAAAAATGTTTTTTTTCATTTAATATATTTTTTAAATTTCCTTCTTTAAACAAAATACCGCTTTTACCATTTTCTATAATTTCTTTGGGACCTATATGATTTACTGCAATGGGAATACATCCACACGCCATTGATTCAATCAAAACCATTCCAAATAATTCTTCCCATGTTTTTGTTTTTTTAGAATTTAAAATTAAGAATTTACTTTTATTATAAATCTCGGAAAGTTCTTCTTTGTTTTTATGTCCTATATATATTATATTAGAAAATTTAGAAGCATATGTTTTTACTATTTCTTTTAATTCGCCATTACCAACTATTAATAATGTTTCTTTTCTTTTCGAAAAGATTTCAAGTAATTCTTCTATTCCTTTTTCAAAAATCAATCTTCCGACATATAAATAATCTATCTCTCTATTTAAATTTTTATCAAAAAAAATTCTCTTATCAAAAGAATGATAAACAACATTTATATTACTTTTATGTATATATTTTTGTAAATTTTCTTTACCAAAAGATGTTACCGAAAATATATATTCAATACTTTGTAAAAACTTCTTCCAAACTTTTATTACTAAACCATTTACAAATGTTCTTTTAGGAAAATTAACTTCATCCCAATAAGGCCAAGAAGTATGATAATAAATGTTATGTTTTAACAAAAAAAATCTTAAAAATATCAACCTATAATCAAAAGGCGCTATTCCAAGAACAACTTTTTTATTTTTTGAAAATAGTAAACTCAGTATAAACAAACAATTTTTAATTTGTCTTTTAAATAATCTATAATCTGTTTTTATTAAAGATTTTATTAAATATTTTATACAGGCAAACTCATAATATTCTAGCTGAATATTATTTTCTTCCAATAATGTTTTTAATGCCTGGTAATGAAAATTTTCTCCATATTCATGTAAAACATAAATCATATATTTCAATTAAATAAACCTTTTATATATTTTTCTTTTTCTTTATCAAAAGAAATTTTTTTTGATAATTTCATTTTTATCTTTAATAAATCAATTTTTGCTCTATTTAAAGAATTTAATTTTTCAATAAACGAATCAAAATTATAAAATATAGAAAATTCTTTATATTCATTAAGCTGTTTAAAACTATCATATAAAAACAAAGGAATTTTAAATGAAAAAGCCATTGTAAAAGCAGCTGTAATTTTAGTTTTATGATATTTATCAAAATTTTTTACATTAGGATGAATTAAAGGCATTATTAAATCTGAATTAGAAATAGTTGAAAAATATTCCTCATAAGAAACAAACTCTTTATATATTTTAATACTATTTAATAATCCCTTCTTTTCAAGCATTTTATATACAATTTGACCATCATTTTTTAAAATATTACCTAAAAAAATAAATTCGAATTTTTCTAAATTTATATTTTTAATTAATTCTATAAATCCTAAATAATCCCTCCTGCTTAATTCAATTAAACCAGGAATTACAATTTTTAATTTATCATTGCTAATTTTTTTTTCATTGTTATACTCAATTAAAGGATAAAAATATGAAACATTAATATTTTTTTTGCTATTTTTTATTGTTTCAAAAATTGTTTTGTTCAACACAAAAAAACTATTTATTTTTTTATTTGTTTTTTTTATTAAAAATTTATCAGCATTAT
This sequence comes from Nautiliaceae bacterium, assembly GCA_027036005.1. Lineage (GTDB taxonomy): Bacteria > Campylobacterota > Campylobacteria > Campylobacterales > Nautiliaceae > JALTBU01. Next base: position 1,477 of record JALVTJ010000030.1, on the reverse strand, counting down.
GTATTATGGCAATTTTTCTCTTTTTTATAAAATTAGATAATATTTGAATATATTTACATTCATATGTATTAAAAACAACAATATCTATATTGTTTTCTAAAATATATTTTTTAATCTTATATAAATATATAAATTTAATCCATTTACTATTTTTATTGCTGATAAAATTGATTTTTAAATTATTTTTTAAAAATTTATAAAAATCTATCTTATTGTTTAAGCTCTCATTAATAAATAAATGAATATCTGTATTTTTTTCTTTTATTAAAAAATTTAATTGAGATAAAATTACTTCTTCATGAAAATCATTGAATTCTATTATTAAAATTTTCATTTCAAAATACCTTCTTTTATTATTTTTAAATATTTTTTATCAAAACTTAACAAATATTTTTTTAAAACCTTTAATATAGGTATTAAAATCAACGGTTTATAATATTTTTTATAAAATAAAATTTTATTTTTTTCTAAAAAATATTCTCTAAAAACATTTCCTTTTTTAGAAATTGTTCCACTATGTTTATGAAAAATTTTTATGTTTTTATCCACTTTCTGCCTAAAAACACTATTTTTTATTCTTTCTGCTAAATCAATTTCTTCATAATATAAAAAATATTCTTCATTTAATAAACCCACTCTTTTAAAACATTCTTTTCTAAAAAACATAGAAGCTCCATAGACATAATATACTTTCTCAATATTTTTTAAAGATTGATAATTCCAAAAATTTGCAGTTAACTTATTAAAGCCTCCTCCGATAGCTTGAATCTTATTTGGATTATTATAATAATATTGAACACTTCCTAATAAACCTATATTTTTATTTTCATTCATTGATATAACAAATTTTTTTAAAGTATCTTTCTCAATAACTGTATCATTATTTAAAAGCCAAATGTATTCAAAATCATTTTTAGCAAATGCATATTTTATTCCTATATTATTCCCAGCAGCAAATCCTTTGTTTTCTTCTGCTTGAATAAATATTATTGGATTTTTTAATTTATTTTCTTTTTCTTCATTTCCTCCTTTTTCAGCTTCTTTTTTTGTATATAAAATGTATTCAATTGGTTTTCCTTTTAAAGGAAATGACATATTTTTTAACGGATTAGTATCAGGTAACCATAAATCTATCTCCCCTTTTGCCCATTTTATTAAATAATTCATTGAATTATTTGGAGAATTATTATCTACTACAATTACTTGATAATTTTTATAATCACTTTTTAATACACTTTCTAAACACTCTATGGTATCTTGCCATTCGTTATAATTTAAAATTACTATGTATACTTTCTTATTTGTCACCATTTAGCCTTCTTATATATTATAATTTTTATAAACTAACTTTTTTATTTTTTTTGTATAATTTAATAAAATAATTAACAAAATACTCTCACTTAAAACCAAAGACAAACTTCCTCCTATATCTTTAAATAGATATACTAAAATGAAAGATAAAATAATATTACTAATT
>JALVTJ010000029.1:4063-7446 GCA_027036005.1 Nautiliaceae bacterium | reverse complement strand
TTTAAATAATTTCATTATCAAAATAAAATTCAATCTCAGGGAAACTTTTATACAGAAAATTTTCTATTTTTCTTTGAATTTCAGCGGCTTGTTTTTCGTTATGAGCTGCAAACACAATAGCAATTGAAGCGTTTTTAGGATATTCGTCGGAAATATCAAGGATAGAAACATTAAATTTTTTAAGTCTGCACTTTATTGAATTTATAATCTTGCGGCGTTCTTTAAGCGAAAAAACAAAAGGAAGTTCAAAATCCACTATAAGATTTACTATTAACATTTATTCTTTTTTTTACAATCTTCACAAATTCCGTAAATATAAAGTTCTTTTTGAGTATTGGGATATGTTTTATTAATTTCTTTTCTTACAATATCATTAAAAGGCACATCTTCGACTTTTCCGCATTTTTTGCATATAAAATGAGCATGAGATTCTTTTTTAAGCTCATATTTCGGTTTTTGATGAAGACACACTTCACAAATAATTTCCTCGTCTTTCAGGGCATTAATATTTTTATATATGGTAGCAAGAGATATACTCGGAAAAGAATCTTTTATTTTTTCATATATTTCTTCTATACTTGCATGTCCTTTTTTGTCAATTTCTTTAAGTATGGCAAGTCTTTGAGGCGTTACTTTAAGTTTCGATTCTTCCAAAAAATTTTTTAAATTTTTCATTTTAACCTTTCTTTTCTTTTTCAAAAACCCAAAAATTAGGCTTTAAAAAAAGAAAAGAAGAAATTAAGCGTTTTTAAACGCTTTTACCATTTCCTCTATTGTTTTTATATCATTTTCATCTACTAAATCTTCAATCGTTACATATGCACCTACATTTCCAGTCATAGGTTCAACATCTGTATTTACAGGAAGCGTTTTTTTACCCGGTTTCCAGTTTGCAGGGCATACTTCCCCAGTTTTGTATGCATGTTGATGAGCTATAATTTGTCTAACGAATTCTTTTACATTTCTACCGACCGGTGGAGCTTGAACTTCCTCTGCGACTATTTGTCCGTCCGGATTTATTAAAAATCTACCTCTTAATGCAAGTCCGGCACCTTCGATCAAAACACCGAATTTTCTGCTAATTTCACCTGTCGGATCTTGTGCTATTGTAAGTTTAAGATCTTTAAGTAACGGTTCTGTTTCTACAAATCTTTTATGAGAAAATTTAGTATCTGTTGAAACCGCCAACACTTCAACACCAAGTTCTTTTAAATAAGGTAATGCTGCATTCATAGCTGCAATTTCAGTCGGACATACAAATGTAAAATCCGCAGGATAAAAACATACTACCGTCCATTTTCCTTTATAATCATCGCTACTAACTTCCGTATAATGCCCACTTTCGGCATTATAAGCTTCTGCTTTAAACTCAGGCATTTGTTTTAGAACCAATACGCCCTCTTGTGTTTTAATTTCTTCCATATCTATCTCCTTTTGAATTGTTTTTTCTTCTGTTTGAACTGAACTCATATCTTTTTCACATGCCATAACGGCCTCCTGTAATTTTTTTTACATTAAAATTATAATCAATTAAGATTTATTTGTCAAGGAAAAAAAGAAGAAAAAGAAAAAATTTTTCCATTAGAACATTTTATCCAGTTCTATATTATAAAACAGATTTGGGTGTTCAAGTTTTATTTTATTCAAAATTTCATTGATATTAATTTCGGGATTTTTTTTCATCTCTTCCAAAACAACGGCTTTTACATCGTCATAATCAATCGGAAATTCACTAAGTATCGCTTTTTCGAGTTTAAGCTCGAAATTTTCTTTTAATAATTTTTTAGTCATTTCCATCATTTCCAGATATTCATCCATATCCATAACCGCTTTTAATTTACCGTCAATTTCCATAACCCACAAATTAGTATTCAAATTGCCTTCAACAACTTCAAAATCTTTACATTTTACAATTGTTTTTGAATTTATTTTTTTTGCTCTCTCAACCAAACCATCAATCCTTTCTGAGCGTGTAGTCTGTTTTCCGCTTCCGTAAATATAACATCTGCAAATTTTTCAAAAACATCTTCACTAACTTCATATCCCCGATAAGCCGGCAAACAATGCATAAATACAGCATCTTTTTTAGCCAAATTCATTAGCTTATCATTAACTTCATATCCTTCAAAATCTTTAATTCTTTTTTCTTTTTGCTGTTCTTGCCCCATACTCACCCACGTATCCGTAACAACCACATCCGCATTCTTAATAGCCTCTTTCGGATCATTAATAATTTCTATTTTAGCTCCGCTTTTTTCAGCCTCTTTAAAAGCTATCTTTTTTATTTTTTCATTAACTTCATACCCTTTCGGAGTGGCGATTTTTAAATTAAATCCGAGTTTTGAAGCCAAAATCATCCAAGAATGCGCCATATTATTTCCGTCTCCAATATAAGCCGCAAAGGTTTTCGAAGGATTTTCAAAATCAAATTTATCAAATTCTATCATTGTAAGCAAATCCGCAAGCAACTGAACCGGATGACAAAGATCTGTTAAACCGTTTATCACCGGAACAAGCGAATATTTTGCAAATTCTTCGATTCTCTCTTGTCCAAATGTTCTTATCATCACCATATCGACCATTCTCGAAATTACCCTTGCTGTGTCTTTTAGCGGCTCACCACGTCCAAGTTGAATATCGCGAGAACTTAGAAAAAGCCCGTTTCCACCAAGCTGATTTATTCCCACCTCAAAAGAAACCCTCGTTCTGGTTGAGCTTTTTTCAAAAATCATTGCAAGCTGAGTGTGTTTTAAATAAGGCTTGAATATCCCCGTTTTTGTCTCTTTTTTTATTTGAATCGCCAGATTAATAATTTCTTTTATTTCATTTTTATTAAAATCGACTAACCATAAAAAATGTTTCAATTTATATCCTTTAATTTATCAGTAACAATTTAAGATATAATTTTATCAAAAAAAGGAGATTTTTTGGAAATTTCTAATATCGCTTCCCTTCCTACAAAATACGGAAATTTCAAAATACAATCATTTAAAGAAAACAATAAAGAGCATTTAGCAATATTTACTCAAAATTTACCTGATATTCCGATAATTAGAATTCATAGCGAATGTTTGACGGGAGATGCTCTTGGTTCTCTTAAATGCGACTGCGGAGATCAGCTTCAATATGCCTTGAAACTGATTAACAAAAAGGGAGGAATGGTAATTTATCTTAGGCAAGAAGGCAGAGGAATCGGACTTTTTAACAAAGTAAATGCATATTATCTTCAAGATAAGGGTTTTGATACGGTCGAAGCGAATCATCAACTCGGATTTGAAGCTGATATGAGAGATTTTTCGATTGTAGAGAAGATATTAAAACATTTTAACATAAAAAAAATAAAACTTTTAACAAACAATCCCAAAAAAATATTCACATTTAAA
>JALVTJ010000029.1:0-3963 GCA_027036005.1 Nautiliaceae bacterium | reverse complement strand
GGAATTGTCCTCGCAATTGCAATGCCTGAGTGTCAATGGTATTTGGTAGAACCTTTAAAAAAAAGATATTCGTTTTTAAATTATCTTAAAATAGTGCTTAATTTAAAAAATATAAAAATAATTCCCGAAAGATTAGAAAACACTAATATTCCGAGCGTAGAACTTATTACCAGCAGAGCGGTTATGCCCGTATCACAAATAATAAAAATTGCTAAACCATTTCTAAAAAAAAATGCTACAATACTTTTATATAAAGGCTCAAATGTTTTTGAAGAATTAAAAGGTATAAAAGCAAATGTAATTACAAATAAAAACAGAAATTATGTTTTTATAAATACAAAGGATATAAAATGGGGAAATTGATATTTACGATTGTAATAATATGGGCGATATATTATTTTTTCTTCAAAGAAAAAAAACCTCTAAAAAAAGAGAGCGAAAAAAACGAAAATAAAGATTTGATAATGTGCGATAAATGCAAAACATTTGTCCCCGAAGATGAAATAATTAAAATAGACGGAAAAAATATATGCAAGGAGTGTTATGATAATCTTAAATGAACCTTTCAGTTACGAAAAATTTGTAAATGCCAAAACATTGGAAGATATTAAAAACTCTCCTTCTAACTCAACACTAATTTTCGATTATTGCGAAAGCTCTCTTAGTATTTATGAATTTTGTAAAAACAACAATATACCTTATGGAGTTATAATAAATAACATTAAAGAATTGATTTTCGTCTCAAACCTTAAAGCAAAATATATTTTTACCGATAATTTAGAAAACGCAAAAATTTTTCAAAAAATAGCAAATGAATATCTAATGGATACAAAAATCATACTTTTAATAAAAAGTTTTGATAAAATTAAAGAAATCGTTTTATATGGAATTGACGGAGTTAAATTAAAGGAGAATAAATGAGAACGCCCAAAGTTACCCCAATAGAAAAAGAAATTTTTTTAAAAGAAGAGGATTTTATCGTCTCAAAAACAGACCTCAAAAGCAGAATTTTATACGGAAATAGAATTTTTATAGAAATAAGCGGTTATTCCGAAAAAGAATTACTGGGAGAATTTCACAATATTCTAAGACACCCGGATATGCCAAGATGCGCCTTTAAAATTTTATATGACCATATAGAAAACAAAAAAGAATGGTTTGGATTTGTTAAAAATTTAAGAAAAGACGGCGGATATTATTGGGTTTTTGCAAATATTTCACCAACACTTGATCAAAATGCCAATATAATCGATTATTATTCGGTCCGAAGAAAACCAAGAGACGGTTTCAAATCCATAATAGAACCTTTGTATCAAAAACTAAAATCCATCGAAGAAACGAGCGGAATGGAAGCGTCTTTACAGGTTGTAGAAGATTTATTAAATTCAAAAGGGCTTACTTTTAACGAACTTATGATAAAAATTCAAAAAGGAATAATCAATGAACTCTAAAACAATAGGCTGGATAAATGCGATAATAGCAATTATAATTGTAATTTACGGATTTTATGCAAAAGATTATATATCATGCGGGCTTGGAATTTTGATCTTGTTAAGTGGTGGATATTTGATTTTTCAAAAAGAAGAAAAAGAAAATTGTAATTTAATTCAAAAAATAAAAGAAGTAATTAAAAACGCATCCGAAGGAAATTTCGAAAAAAGAATTACGCATATAAATCCTAATGATCCTTATTATGATCTTGCTTGGGCGGCAAACGATTTGCTTGATCAGCTTGAAGCGTTTCAAAGGGATATTGCCGAATCGATAAGCGCAGCCAAAAACGGAATAGATTACAGAGATATTGCACCGCAGGGTTACAAAGGTCAGTTCCACGCAACTGTAAATATTATAAACGAAGCGGTTAAATCAATCTCCATAGCTATAAAAGAACAAGCCAGAAGCGAATTGTTTATTACGCTCAACAATCTTGGCGGAGGAGTTAAAAAACAACTTGCGGATATTAAAGATTCATTCGATGAGAAATTAAAACCATTTATGTTAAAAATAGACGAGCTTTCAACCCATGTTTATGAAGGAGCAAACGAAGCATCCATAAAAATAGAAAATTTGGCAAATGTTTTAAACGAACTTATAGAATTTATAGCGCATACAAACGAATCAATAAATATGCTTTATAATAGAGCCGAAGAAATAGGCAAAATAGTCGAACTCATAACCGATATTGCGGATCAGACAAACCTACTTGCCCTAAATGCAGCAATAGAAGCGGCAAGAGCGGGAGAACACGGAAGAGGTTTTGCCGTGGTTGCGGATGAGGTCAGAAAACTGGCTGAAAGAACACAAAAAGCGACAAGCGAAATTTCAATAACTATAAAAACACTACAACAAGAAACAAGCGAAATACAATCCAATTCGGAAAAAATCACCAATATGGCAGTAACTTCCAAAGACGATGTAATAGAAGTTAAAAATCAAGTTATGCAATTTAGAGACAATTCTCTTGAAAACAAAAAAAATGTGAATCTTGCACGTTTGAGAATGTTTATAAATTTGATTGAGATTGCTCATCTTTTATATAAATTAAATGCATTCGAAGCTGTTATTGAAGAAAAAGAAATAGAAAGAGTAGATGAAAAATCTTGTGAATTTGGCAAATGGCTTGCAAACTCTGATACAATCAAAAATTTCGGATGTTTACCTGAATACAAAAAAATAAAAGATGATATTCACAAAAATATTCATATAATTATCAATGATATTCTTAATTGCACTATTAATAAAAATTGTATAAAAAACAAAAACGTAATACTTCAAAAATTCGAAAAAGCAGAAAAATATTCACAAACTCTATCTAAACTTTTAGATGAATTATTTGAAAAATACACAGAACATCCATGCGAATAAAATTTGATTTTTTCCTTTTGGTTTTAATCTTTCCTTTTATTTTTATTTCTCTTTTTTTAGTAAATGAAATATCCCATGATCTTTTTATAAAAGAGCTTATTTATATAGGTATAGGTTTTTTTCTTTTTTTTATAATCTATTTCATTCCTATTAGAAAACTACTTTGGACAATACCTTTAATTTACTGGCTTAATGTTTTATTACTTTTATTTGTAGATTTTTTTGGAATTAGAATTTTAGGTGCTAGAAGATGGATTAAAATACCTTTAACCCATATAACAATTCAACCTTCCGAATTTATGAAAACAACACTTTTATTGATGCTTGGTTATTTAATTTATAAATATCCTCCTAAACCAGTGTATAATCTTAAAGAATTTTTAAAATTTAGTATTTATATAATTATTCCTTTTATTTTAATAGCAAAAGAACCTGATCTTGGAACTGCACTTATTTTGCTCATTATTGGTTTGGGAATTTTATTTTTAGTCGGCGTTAACAAAAAAATATGGATAGCTCTCGGAATTTTAGGTATTTTAATCACTCCCATTTATTATAAATATTTTATGAAAGATTATCAAAAAAAAAGAATAGAAAATTTTCTAAACAAATCCAGCTACCATGTCAGACAATCTCTTATTGCAATAGGAAGCGGAGGATTAGAAGGTAAAAGCAAAAACGACGCAACACAGACAAAACTTAAATTCCTTCCCATTGCGAGCAGCGACTTTATTTTTGCTTATTACGTAGAAAGATTTGGCTTTTTGGGTGCAGTTTTTTTAATTTTTTTATATTTTTTAATGATATTTTATCTTTTATCAAAAGCAAAAAGTATGAAAGATGATTATTTTGCAAAAGTAATGTTTGCAGGGGTCGGAATTATGATATTTATCTATTCATCGGTAAATATGGCAATGACAATGGATTTGGCTCCGGTTGTAGGAGTTCCTCTGCCAATGATAAGCCACGGAGGAACTAGTTTTATTAATTTCATGATACTTTTTGGAATACTTGAAAATCTTGTTTCAAGAAGAGATTTTTTACATACGCACGGCGTCAAATAAGTTCTAAGTTTCAAGTAATTATGAGTTATGAATT
>JALVTJ010000028.1 GCA_027036005.1 Nautiliaceae bacterium | reverse complement strand
ACAATGGAATATTTCAAAGATATAAAAAAAATTTTAAATAAAAACGGAGTTATTAGCACTTATAGCGTTGCAACGCCTGTGAGATGCGCTTTGTATAAACTCGGCTTTAAACTTTATACTCATAAATCTGATAAAATAAGAAAAGGGACTATTGCCACGATGAGAGAAATTGATTATCCGAAAGTCGATTTTGAAGAAAAATTAAAAAGAATCGAATGCAAAACGTATAGCGACAAAACCCTTGATTTTTGAGGGGGGGGGGTGCTATAATTGTGAAAAGTGAAAAATGTAAAGTGTAAAATGAAAAGTGTAAAATGAAAAATGAAAAACAAATACACAAATTAACTAATAAACAAATAACAAATTTACAAGGTTTTGAATGAAATATTTAATTTATTTTATTTTCACTCTTTTTTTAATGGCTCAAAATTTGATTATTCCTATTCCTGAACATGCTCCTTATAACAAACAAAAAGCAAAACTTGGGGAGCTTTTGTATTTTGATACTATGCTTTCTCGCGATAAAACAATCTCTTGCGCAAGCTGTCATAATCCCGTAGAGGGGTGGGCGGATAAAAGGAAAGTCAGTATCGGAGTATATGGCAGGAGAGGATTTATTCAATCCCCCACTGTTTTAAATGCAAGATTTAATTTTGTCCAGATGTGGAATGGTAGCTGCGCTACTCTTAAAGATCAGATAAAAGGTCCGATTCATAACCCAAATGAAATGGATATGACAAATAAATTGTTAGAAAAAAGACTAAATGCTTCAAAAAAATATAAAAAACTCTTCAAAAAGATTTATCACAAAAATTATATTACTTATGATATGGTAGCCGATGCTATTGCCGAATTTGAGAAGGCCTTATATACGCCCGATTCGAAATTTGATTTATATTTGAAAGGAAAAGCAAAGCTTACTAAAATAGAAAAGAGAGGATATATGCTTTTTAAATCTTACGGGTGTATTATATGCCATAACGGAATAAACGTAGGAGGTAATTCGTTTGAAAAAATGGGCGTTATACATCATTTGAAAAGTTGCAAAGGAGATAGATATTCACTAACTCATAATCCTGAGGATAAATGTGTGTATAAAGTGCCAACTCTTAGAAATATAGCATTAACGGCGCCTTATTTTCACGATGCGAGCGCAAAAACGCTTATTGAAGCAGTTAAAAAAATGGGATATTATAATTTGGGAATTGATATACCTTTGAATGATGCAAAAGCGATAGTATCGTTTTTAAAAATCCTAACGGGTAAACCTCCGGAGTTTTTAAAGGAACATAATTGATTAGAAAAATTTCCGTATTGATAGGAATTTTATTGTCATCTTGTATTTTAATAATATTAGAACTTTTAGATTATAATTTTTATTTGAAAAATTACTTTGAAAAAAGCGAAAAAATTCCTTATCAGTTGAATTCTTTGAAAAAAGAGGAATATAAACTAAAATTTTTGATATTAAAAAGCACGTTTTATCTGTATGAAAATAATGATGCGGTTATGGATGAAATCAATAAAATCGACAAAATATTAAAAAAACTAAAAAACAATTCTTTTTTTAAAAACGAATTTCCTTCTTCTTATAAAAAATTTTTGATACATTCCAAGTTTTATGCAATGAAAAAAAACGATATATACAGGTTTTTTACATATAGTTCGATTATTAAAAACGCAACTATCTATCTGGATAAAATATTAAGCTCTTCTATTA
>JALVTJ010000027.1 GCA_027036005.1 Nautiliaceae bacterium | reverse complement strand
TCGCAATAAACAAATCGATGATAGAAGCAATAAGGGCGGATAAGGAATTTAACAACGGAAATTATAAAATAGGAGCCGAATTAAAAGGTTTGGCAGCAGCCAGAATGATAGGATATTTAAATTATATCTCGCCTAAAACGTTTGAGAGGAAATTCGGCAGGGAATATGTCAAAACAGATGGAATGTTCGAACTTTTCGGTAGATTTCAGGTTGAGAGTTATCTTGAATATAACGGGGCTAATTTCCCCAAATGGTTTGATGCGTTAAGTTACATTTATCTTTTAAAAGCAATTTCGCTTTTTGATATCAGCAGGGGATTTAATTCTTTGGATGAAGCGTTTTCTCAGATTAAAGACAAGTTGTTTTTGATTTCTTTCAGTGGGGATACGCTCTTTTTCCCCGAAGAGATGAGAGATATTAAAAAATATATGGATAAACTCGGAGGCAGGTGCCAGTATTTTGAAATCGATAGCGATTACGGGCATGATTCTTTTTTGGTTGAAGTAAATAAATTTGATTTTTTAATAAACGATATCTTAAAAGGAGAAATGGATGCAAGATTTTGAAAAAAAACTTCAAGAAGCAAAAAAACTGCTCGAAAAACTCAATGATCCGGAAATTACTCTTTATGATGCAATGGAATATTACAAAAAGGGCGTTAAACTGCTTGAAGAAGCAAGTAAAATGATTGAAGAAGCTAAACTTGAATTTGAAAAAATTAGCGGATAGTAAATGAAAATAGCTATTTTACAAACGGATAATCTGCCTTATGATAAGGCAAAGCTTAGTCTTTTAATTCAAAATGCAAAGAAAAATGGCGCAAGTTTGATTGTTTTACCGGAATACGTTCTTAATAGATTTTTTAAAGAACTTGAAAAAACTCCTTTAAGTTTTATTAAAAATCAAACCAATCATCAGATAAAACATTTAAAACATTTGGCTCAAATTTACAATATAACAATTATCGCTCCCATTGTAAGAATATTAAACAATAAAAAATATAAAGTCATTGCAAAAATAGACAAAAATGCAAGATATTATTATCAACAAGTCTTTATTCCTTATCCGCATTGGAACGAAGAGAAATATTTCGATAAAAAAAGAGATTTTCCTTTGATTTTTATAAATGAAGGAATTAAATTCGGGATAATGTTCGGATTTGAATCGCATATTGAAAATTTTTGGCGTTATTTTAGCGAAAAAAGAGTGGATTGTGTTTTAATCCCGAGCGTCGGGACGTTTAATTCAAATAAAAGATGGCTTGAAATATTAAAAACAAAAGCTTTTTTGAATCATATATATGTAATAAGGGCAAACAGAATCGGAAGTTTTAAAGAATGGGATTTTTACGGGAAAAGTTTTGCTATCTCTCCGGAAGGTGAGATAATAAATATCTTGGGAAATAAAGAAGAAATCGGCATTATCGAAGTTGATAAAAACAGAATAAAAGAAGCAAGAAAGGAGTGGAGGTTTAAATTTTTGGAAAAATCAATTAAACACTTCTAATATTTCATAAGCGGTATTTCTTTTGGCCGGTATTTCTCCCGCATCTTTAATTAAATTTATCATTTCCATTTGATTCATTCTGTTTTGTGCTCCGGCACTCCTAACCACATTTTCTTCCATCATAGTTGAGCCGAGGTCGTTTGCACCGTATTTTAACGCAAGCTGACCTATATAGCTTCCTTGTGTAACCCATGAACTTTGTATATTTTTAAAATTATCCAAAAAAAGTCTTGCAACGGCTAAATATTTTAAATATCTGTTCGGAGATGTTTTTTGAGTTACTATGCCTTTTTTGAAAAGTTCTGTATTATAAGGCTGAAATGACCACATTATAAACGCTCTAAATCCTCCTGTTTCATCTTGAAGTCTTCTTATTTTATCCCAGTGTTCAACCACTTCTTCAATCGTTTCAACCGTTCCGAACATCATTGTAGCTGTTGTTTTCAAGCCTATTTCGTGGGCAGTTTTATGGATTTTAAGCCATACATCAGCATCTATTTTTTTAGGTGCTATTATATCTCTAACTCTATCGCTAAGTATTTCCGCTCCGGCGCCCGGCATAGAAAAAAGACCTTTTTCTTTAAGTCTTATTAATACTTCTTTAACACTTATTTTTGAAACTTTGGCAATATAATCGATTTCCGGCGCCGAAAAGCCATGAATAGTGATTTGCGGATATTTTTTATGGATATGTTCTACTAAATTTTCGTAAAAGTCTATTTTCAAATTGGGATGAACCCCTCCTTGGAATAAAATCTGAGTTCCTCCTATTTCAATCAATTCGTCTATTTTTTTATCGATTTCTTCAAAACTTAAAATATAAGCGTTTTTGTCTCCTTTTTTCTTGTAAAAAGCGCAAAATTTGCAATCGCACCAGCAAATATTGGTATAGTTTATATTGCGATCAACTATAAATGTGGTTATTTTTTTAGGATGAAGTTCTCTTTTTTTTTCAAGTGCCATTTTTCCAAGGGTGAGTAAATCTTCATTTTTTATTAAATTTACTGCTTCTTTTACACTTAATCTCACAATTTCTCCTTATTTTTTTGTATAATTCAAGATAATATCAAAAAAGGATTAATAATGGAAGAAACCATTATAGAAATTTCTAAAAAAACATTGCAGGAATTGCAAAAAGCAAATAAATTGCCGTATCCTTTGTATTATAAAAATGTATTTAATTCGATTGCAAAAGAAAAAGGTATAATTGAACAATTAAATCCCAAACTTTTATGTTTAAGCCCTAATATCAATGAAACATTGCTTGAAGCTACAAAAAAAATGATTAATCATGTTGAAGACACGTCAAAAACAATAAAAACTTCCTCTCAGGATATTATTGAAGAAATTAATGAAGCAAACCCGGAAGAGATTAAAGAAACGGTAATAAAATTTTCTGCTTTTTTAATAAACAGTGTCAATGAAATGGAAAATAAAATAAAAGAGCTTGAAAGTGAACTTGATAAAGCCTACAAAGAGCTTTTGATAGATCCTTTGACGAAAGTTTACAATAGAAAAGCGCTTGAGAGGGATTTGCTTACTATTTTGGAAAAAGGTAAAAAGAGGGATTTGGATTTGGTTATTGCTTTTTTGGATTTGGATGATTTTAAATATATCAATGACACATATGGTCATTTGGTAGGAGATTTTGTATTGATTAAATTTATAAAAATGTTAAAAGCACTAACAAGAAGTTCTGATAAAATATATAGATATGGAGGAGATGAATTTGTTATAGTATTCAATAGAACTCCATTAATCAGCGCTATTAAAACAATTGAAAGAATAATTGACAAAATTCATAAAACAAAACTCAAATATAAAGATTTTATTATAAGTTTAAATGTTTCAGTAGGTATTGCACCTCATAAAAAAGGAGACGATATCGATACTTTGTTAAAAAGAGCCGATGATGCATTATACGAAGCAAAGCTAACAAAAAATACATATAAAGTAAACACATGAGTATGTTTGACGGAATAATATTGGCAATTACTTTAATACTTGCAATAAAAGGATTTTTTAACGGATTTTTAAAAGAAATTGCCGGATTAATAGGTATAATAGGCGGGCTTTATCTTGCCAGTGTTTATTTTCATCAAGCGGGAATGTATATAAGCAATCATCTTTTTGAGATTAAAAATTCTTCCGCAGTAGATTTGGTAGGTTTTATATTTGTTTTCGTGGGTTTTTGGATATCGGCAGTTTTTATCGGTTTTTTGCTTAGTAAAATTTTAAAAATGAGTGCTCTCGGTTCACTTGATAGGATTTTGGGGTTTATTTTTTCAGGTGCCAAATTTTTTATTTTGGTAAGTATAATACTTGCTCTTTTAATAAAAATAGAATTTATCAACCAAAAAATCAAACCTTATACAAAAAAAAGCGTAATTTATCCTTTTATGGTTAAATTAGGAGATGATATTATTAATATTAATCCTCAAAAAGTAAAAAATTCCATTAAAAATGTTAAAATTCCAATTAAATAATTTAAAGGAGATTAATGTTTTCTAACGAATATGTCCAACTTAGAATGGCAAAAGCCGAAAAATTAAAAGAATCGGGATTAAATCCGTATGATCATTATTCGAAAAGAGATACTAAAATATCTGAATTTTTTGAAAAAAACAAAGATATTTCGAAGCTGGAAAACAAAAGAGATGAAAGCAAAAAATTTATTGTTGCTGGAAGGGTTAAGTTTTTAAGGCTCATGGGAAAAGCCGCATTTTTCAAAATAGAAGACGAAAGCGGCATTTTACAGGTTTATATGAGCAAAAACGATTTGGGTGAAAGTTTTAATCTGCTCAAAAAAACACTTGAAGTCGGCGATATTGTAGAAATCAAAGGATATCCCTTTGTTACGAAAACAGGAGAGCTTAGTATTCATGCCGATAATGTCAGAATTTTAACAAAAGCAATCCATCCTTTACCGGAAAAATTTCACGGACTTCAAGATATTGAGACAAAATATCGACAAAGATATCTTGATATGATTATGAATAAGCAAACGAGAGAGAGGTTTAAATTAAGAAGTAAAATTGTTTCATTAATAAGAGGATTTTTCTTAAACAAAGGATTTTTGGAAGTGGAAACGCCTATGCTTCATACTGTTGTGGGAGGAGCAAACGCAAGACCTTTTATGACGCATCATAATGCGCTTGATATAGATATGAATTTGAGAATTGCGCCTGAGCTTTTCTTAAAAAGATTAATTGTAGGAGGTTTTGAAGCGGTATTCGAATTGAACAGAAATTTCAGAAATGAAGGAATTGACCATACGCATAATCCGGAATTTACTATGCTGGAATTTTACTGGGCTTATCATACAATGGATGATTTGATGAATTTAACAAAAGAGCTTTTTGATTATTTGTTTGAAAAATTAAATCTTCCCAAAAAGTTGCAATTTAGAGGGATGGAGATTGATTTTGATAAATGGCAGACAATCACTTATAAAGAAGCGCTTGTGAAAATAGGAAATATTCCCGAAAACATTCTTGAAAATGTAGATGAAATGAAAAAATACCTTGAAAATGCGGGAGTTAAGATTGAAGAACATATAGATTCAAAAGGAAAGTTATGGGCGGAACTTTTTGACGCATTTGTTGAGAGCAAACTTATTGATCCTACTTTTGTTACGGAATTTCCGGTTGAAATATCGCCTCTTGCAAGAAGAAGTGATAAAAATCCGGAATTTGCCGAGAGATTCGAGCTTTTTATTGCTGGCAGGGAAATAGCAAACGGATTTAACGAGCTTAATGATCCTTTGGATCAATATGAAAGATTTAAAGCACAGCTTGAAGCAAAAGCAAAGGGTGATGAAGAGGGAATGGATATGGATTACGATTATATTCGCGCACTTCAATACGGAATGCCTCCAACTGCGGGCGAAGGAATAGGAATAGACAGACTTGTGATGCTTTTGACAAACAGTGAATCGATTAAAGATGTGATTTTGTTTCCGACTATGAAACCTAAAAAAGAGATTTTTGATCAGGATGATATAAAATAAAAAAGGAGCATAAATGAGTTTAAAAAATTATGACAGTGATGTTTATTCTATTTTGGAAAAAGAACTTGTTAGACAAACAGATCATTTGGAAATGATTGCAAGCGAAAATTTTACGCTTCCGGAAGTTATGGAAGCGATGGGAAGTGTTTTTACGAATAAATACGCAGAAGGCTATCCTAATAAAAGATATTACGGCGGATGCGAATATGCTGATATGATAGAACAACTTGCAATTGACAGAGCAAAAGCCTTGTTTGGCTGTGAATATGCAAACGTTCAGCCACATTCGGGATCTCAGGCAAACGGTGCCGTTTATGTTGCGTTAATGAAGCCTTATGATAAACTGCTCGGAATGGATTTAAGCAATGGAGGGCATTTAACCCATGGAGCAAAAGTAAATTTTTCAGGAAAACATTATCATAGTTTTTCATACGGGATTGATGAAAAAACCGGAAGAATTGATTATGATAGAGTGAGAGATATAGCAAAAATAACCAAACCGAAAATGATCGTATGCGGTGCAAGTGCATATCCAAGAGAGATTGATTTTGCAAAATTCAAAGAAATAGCAGATGAGGTAGGTGCAATTTTAATGGCGGATGTGGCTCATATTGCTGGACTTGTGGTAGCTGGTGAGCATCCTAATCCTTTTCCTCATTGCGATGTTGTAACTACTACAACACATAAAACCCTAAGAGGTCCAAGAGGAGGGCTTATTCTTACAAACAATGCGGAATATGCCAAAAAAATAAATTCGGCGATTTTCCCTGGAATTCAGGGCGGACCGCTTGTTCACGTTATAGCTGCAAAAGCAGTTGGGTTTAAAATGAATTTGGATGAATCTTGGAAAAGTTATGCCAAACAGGTTAAAGCAAATGCAAGGGTTTTGGCAGATGTTTTACTTCAAAGAGGATATGATTTGGTTAGCGGAGGAACGGATAATCATTTGGTATTGGTAAGCTTTTTAAATAAAGAATTCAGCGGAAAAGAAGCCGAAGAGGCACTTGGCAGAGCCGGAATTACCGTAAATAAAAATACCGTTCCAGGTGAAAAAAGAAGTCCTTTTGTTACAAGCGGTATAAGAATCGGAAGCCCCGCACTTACAGCCAGAGGAATGAAAGAAGAGGAATTTAGACTTATTGCTAACAAAATTGCCGATGTTTTGGATGATATTTATAATATCGATTTACAAGAAAAAATATCAAAAGAATTAAAAGATTTGGCAAGTAAATTTGTTATTTACGATAAGCCTACTTATTAATTTTTCCCTTTCGGGAAAGGAGAAGAGATGAATTTTACTGTCGATACCTCTATGATAAAAATAAATAAAAATTATTATTTTGAATATAAAGGCACAATTGTTAAAAAAATAACATATAAAGGCAGGACTTTTTTTGATAAATATGAAAAAATCGAAAAACCTTTGACAATGCAGGTTATAAACGAGCATCTTCAAAGAAAAAAAATAATAGCCCACGATTTAATCAATAGAACAACAAACATAGTAGAAAATATTGTTTTCGATTATAACGGTTTTGATCCCGAAAAATTTTGGAATAGGGCAAGTCTGATTTTAAGAGAAGGGGGATTTTTAAATTTTACCGCTTATCATTCCAAAACAAAAGGCCATATACATTTATATGTTCATAAAGGACATACTACATTAAACGAAGCCATTCAGATTGGAAAAGCTCTTTCTATGAAACTTGCCTCAAAACTTCCTAAGCAATGGAGAGTTTTTCCAACGGATGAATTGCCGGATGAATTTAATATTCTTAATCTGCCATATGAGGTTTTCAAAAAAGAAAGAGGAGCTTCTTGGGCAAGACATATGTAAAGGAGAAAAAATGAATAAAGACGATCTTTTAAATATAAATCCCGATAATAACAAAAAAGATTTAAAAAAAGTCCTTATATACGGAGTAATTGTATTTTTGATTTTTGTAATAGGGGTGATAGCTTTTGCCATTTATAAAAATATGCATCCTTCAAAAGAGGAGAGTATACTTCCTCCGCAGGTTAAACAAGAGCCTCTTTTCAAACAACTTCCGATAGAAAAAAATGCCAGTGTGAAAACGAATGAAAATATTGAAATAAATAAATCGGAACAAACAAAAACAACAGAAAATCCTAATTTGCAAAATATAAAAAAAGAGCTTATGAATAATTCTAAAAACAGTGCTACCCCAAATACCGAACAAACAAAACCGAAAACGAATGTCGTTGTAAAAACAGCGCCGAAAAAACCTGAAAGTAAAAAAGTTCAAAAAACAGAAAAAAAATATTATATTCAAGTGGCAGCACTTTTAAAATATAAAAAACCGAATAAGAAATTTTTACAATTAATTGAAAAATACGGTTATAGATATAGATTTTACACAACTTATATCAATAGAGGCAATCAAAAAATTAGAGTAACAAAAGTTTTAATAGGTCCGTTTGATAAAAAAGAGGCAAAAGAAAATTTATCAAAAGTCAAAAAATACATAACGCAAAACGCATATATCTTCAAGGTTAAATAATGATTTACGAGAAATTTTTGATAGACGAACTTTCCGTAATAGGCATATATAGCGTTTTAAAGGAAATTTTTGTTAATGAAAAAATGTTTCTTTTTGAAAGCGTTATAAACAACGATAACGGAAATTATTCTTTTATTAGCGTAGGCGAAAGGGAAAGAGTAATATACAAAAACGACAAAACATACTATTTCGACGGAAAGAAGGAAGAAATCTTTGAAATCGATCCTTTTTCTTTTTTTAAGGATTATTACAAAAATATTGATAAAAATTATTTCAAAAATTTAACAAAAAAGCTTAATTTGGGGTTTGTTGACGGGTTTATAGGATATATTGTATACGATACGGTGAAAATAATGGAGCCGGTTTTAAAAAAATATATGGATAATTTGAAAGATGAAGTTAAAATTCCTGATTTATATATGATAAGACCAAAAATTATTATCAGTTTTTCCCATAAAACATCCGAACTTACAATAGTTATTAATGATAAATCATTGGAGGGGAAATTAAAAGAGATTAAAAATTCTTTGCAATCGGTTTATAAACACAAGCCTTTACAAAAAGTTGATCTTATAAGCGAGCCTCAGTTTGTTTTTGATAAAAACAGGTTTTTTAATATGGTGGAAAATGCAAAAGAAAATATAAAAGCGGGAGATATTTTTCAAATAGTTCTCTCAAACAGGCTTAAAGTAAAAGCAAAAGTAGATAGACTTTCATTTTACAGAAAATTGAGAAGTAAAAATCCATCTCCTTATCTTTATTATCTTGATATTGATGATTTTGCGATAATAGGCAGCTCTCCGGAGGTAATGGTTAGACTTACCGATGATGTAATACTATTAAGACCTATTGCTGGAACAAGAAAAAGAGGTGAGAATTCAAAAAAAGACTTGGAACTTGAAAGAGAAATGATTAACGATCCAAAAGAAGTTGCCGAACATATTATGCTTGTTGATCTTGGCAGAAACGATGTAGGCAGGGTTTCAAATGGCGGGAGTGTGAGAGTTGAGGAGTTGATGAGGGTTGAGAGATATTCTCATGTTATGCATATGGTAAGCGATGTTTACGGAATTCTTGATGAAAAATATGATATGTTTGATCTGTTTAAAGCGACTTTCCCGGCAGGAACGGTAACGGGAGCCCCTAAGATAAAAGCAATGGAGCTTATTGCCGAATATGAAGGCATAAAAAGAGGATTTTATGCCGGAAGCGTAGGGTATTTCGGGTTTGACGGAAATATGGACAGTGCAATAACGATCAGAACGGCTCTTATAAAAAATAATGAAATTATTTTTCAAGCCGGTGCAGGAATAGTAGCGGATAGTAAACCCGAGCTTGAATATAAAGAGGTAAACAATAAATTGAAAGCTTTGGTTTCAACATTAAGGGAACTGGAAAATGGGGGTGATTAAAAATTTCAGAGGAAACAAATTTTTAATAAAACCTCAGGGTTTTTTGGATGCAAATGCCGCAAGCGAATATATTACACCGATTGATATAAATAAAATCAAAAATTTAAAAATAAAATACATAAGCATTGATTTTAGCAAAATAATTGCGGCGAATATGAATGCTCTTAGGTTTTTAAACGATATATTCGAAGAGCTTTTCAAAAAGGAAAACATAGAAAGCTGTATTTTTAATCCCAATAAAAATATATATCAGATTATTAACAATTTGGATGATTTGTATTTTAATGTATTTGAAAGCGATGAGGTTGAAAAAATTTTTTTCGATGACGATTATCTCGAAGAAAAGCCCATTTATTTATGCTGTATTAAAGATGATCAAAACAGAAATATGCTTATTTATTATCTATTAAAAAAGGGATATGCACCAAAAGAGATAAAAAGCGAAGACGAAATCAATGAAGATGCCATTATTATAAAAAATTCAATAATTTTAAAAATTTCAAACAGAATAGGTGCGGTTGTTAAAAATTCAATAGTTTATCTTTTTTTTGACGGTTTTTTGGATGCAAAACTTTCGGATATGTTTGATATAGAATATTTCAGAAGAAATCTTTTGATAGGATTTAAAGTTTTTGTTTTTGATATGAACAGAGTTAAGGGTATGAATGTTCATGCCGTCAGATTTTTAAACAAACTTGGCGTCGAAGCAGCGGAATACGGAGCATTGCTTGTTATTATAGGTCTTAATAAAAAAGGGATACAACCTAAATTGATAGAAGATTTAATCGATTTAGGGTATCTGTTTTTTGCAAATGAAGAAGAGATGTTAAATTCCGAAGAATATAAAGAAGCGATAAATTCAAGTGAAGCTATTTTTAAAAAAAGTAAAAAAATTACGAAAAATTTTGTAAATTTATTGCCTTATTTTGTAAATTCGACTATTTCTACCGTTGAGATGATGACGGGTGTCAAAGCGGAAAAAGAATCTCCGAGAATTACGGAAGTATCGATTGACAAATCAAAAAATTATGTTGCAAGTTCAATAGGATTTTACGGCGATATGGACGGTATGATGATACTTATTTTAACTGAAAATTTAACCAAAAGAATATCCAAAATTTTACTCGGGGAAGAATATAAAACAAAAGAAGAACTTAACGATATGGTAAATGAATTTGCAAATATTATATTAGGAACCGTTAAAAGAGAAATTCAAAAACACGATTTGAAAATCAACGTAACGCTTCCGAAAGTGTTTGATGAAATTCAAAATCTTCAAAATATAGTAATTAACAGAAAAGGAATAGAAGTTAAATTTTATTTTGAGGGTGAAGAATTTTATTTTTATTTGTTAAGGTGAGAAAATGGTATTTACAATTTTCGGCAATCCGGTAAAACATTCCAAATCTCCTTTGATGCATAACTTTTTTTTTAAAAAATTTAATTTGCCGCATTGTTATACGAGATATCGACTTGAAAACGGAGAAAAAATAATTGAAAAATTCAAAGAGCTTAAAATAAAAGGTGCGAATGTAACAATTCCGCATAAAGAGTGGGCTTTTAAACTGGCTGATGAAGTAAGAGGCGTTGCAAAAGAGATGGGTGCGGTTAATACGCTTGTTTTGGAAAATAGTAAAATAGTCGGTTATAATACGGACGGGCCCGGATTTATGGAAATTATAAAAAATTTCGATTATAAAAAACCGTTAATAATAGGTGCGGGCGGAACTGCAAGGGCGATTTCGTATTTGTTAAAAGCCGATATTGTAAACAGAAGTGAAAAAAGGCTTGAATTTTTTAAACAAAAAGGTTTTAATGTTTATACTTGGGAAAATTTTGAGTTTAAAAATTATGATTTGATTATTAATACAACATCGGCAGGGCTTAAAGATAATTTTCTCCCAATGCCAGAAAAAATGCTAAAAATTTTATTTCATAATGCAAAATACGCCGTTGATGTGGTTTACGGTAAAAAAACCCCTTTTTTAAAATTAGCCGAAAAAGATAATTTAACAACAAGAGACGGTTTGTATTTATTGGTATATCAGGGGGTTTTGGCAATGGAGCTGTTTTTGGGAAGGAAATTAAACAAAGAAGAAGTTGCTGAAATTTATTTTAATATTTTAAAATGAATTTAAGGTCTTTCTTCGCTTAGCAGTTCCATTTTTGCGCCTATTTTTGTAAATTTTTCTATAAGTTTTTCATATCCTCTAAACAGATGATAAATTCTATGCACATTTGTTTGTCCTTTTGCAATAAGACCTGCCAGAACTAGCGCGCTTGAAGCTCTTAAATCTGTTGCCATTACATCCGCCCCTATCAATTTGCTTTTGCCGATAATCGTGGCGGTTTTGGAGTTAATTGAAATATTAGCATTAAGTCTGTTTAGCTCCGGAACATGCATAAATCTGTTTTCAAAAAGTCTCTCTTCAATAATGCTGACACCTTCGGCCTGAGTTGCAATAGCCATAAACTGAGCTTGCATATCAGTGGGAAAACCCGGATATTCCGTTGTTATTATTGTTACGGGATTTATTTTTTTTGCAGGTAAAATAGTAAGTGAGTTTGCTTTTTCTTCAAAAGAAAATCCCATTTCTCTAAATTTAACCAGAATTCCTTCCAAATGTTCCGTAATTACATTATTCAAAGTAATTTTAGAGTTTGTTATTGCTCCGGCTGCAAGATATGTGCCTGCTTCTATTCTATCCGGTATAATAGAAGTATTTTTAAATTTTAAAAGTTCACCCTCAGTGCCGTTTATTATTATTTCATCGCTACCGATACCTTCAATTTCAATTCCGGCTTCTTTTAAAACATTGCACAATTGAGTAACTTCCGGCTCTTTCGCAGCATTTATAATTCTGGTTTTGCCTTTTGCCATACTTGCTGCCATTATTATATTTTCCGTTCCGGTAACCGTAATTTTGTCAAAAACGATATCGCAGCCTTTAAGTTTGCCGCTTGCGTTTATATAACCGTTTTGTATTTTTATATCTGCTCCCATAAGTTTAAGAGCTTTCAAGTGCAAATCGACAGGTCTTGCACCTATTGCACATCCTCCCGGAAGGGAAACCTTACATTTGCCAAATCTTGCCAATAAAGGACCCAAAACAAGTATGGAAGCTCTCATTGTTTTTACAATTTCATAAACGGCAGTTGTGTTATTAATATTTGAAGTGTCTATTTTCAAATTACCGTTTTGAAATTCAAATTCGCATCCCAAATTTTTTAGTAATTTAAGCAGTGTTTTTACATCTGCAACTTCCGGCACGTTGGTAAAATTAACTTCATTTTTGGAGAGAATGGATGAGGCAATCAAAGGTAAAGCCGCATTTTTTGCACCGCTTATTTCAACTTCTCCGTTGAGTTTAGGGGATCTATGTATTTTTAAATATTTATACATTTGATTCCTCGTTTTTCATTTGTTTTAAAAGTTTTATTTCTTGTGGCCAAATTTCAGGATTTATTGTTTCTAATATCAATGGAATATTGTCTATTCTTTTATCTTGCATAATGAACTTGAACGCATCAAGACCTATTTCACCTTTTCCCAATGAATGGTGTCTATCTACCCGAGAAGAAAATTTTGCTTTCGAATCGTTAATATGCATACCTTTTAAATATTTGAAACCGATTGTTTTATCGAATTTTTTCATTGTGTTTTCATATGCTTCTTTTGTGCGAATATCGTATCCTGCTGCGAATATATGGGCGGTATCTATGCATACGCCGATTCTCTCTTTGTCTTTAATATTATCAATAATATATGCAAGATGTTCGAATTTGTATCCCAAATTGCTTCCTTGTCCCGCTGTTGTTTCCAAAACGAATATACAGCTTTCACTCTCTTTTATAGCAAAATTCAAACTCTCGCAAATTAAATCCAAACACTCTTCTTCACTTATTTTTCTAAGATGACTTCCCGGATGAAAATTGAGATATTTAAGCCCTAAGCTTTCAACCCTTTTTGCTTCATCTATGAAAGATTTTAAAGATTTTTCCCTTTTTTCAGTTTCAGGATGTCCCAAATTTATCAAATAACTGTCATGCGGCAAGATAGCATCCGCACTAAATCCGTGCTTTTGCATATATTCTTTAAACTTTATTATATTTTTTTCACTCAAAGGTTTTGCAAACCACTGTCTTTGGTTTTTTGTAAACAAGGCAAATCCGTCCGCTCCTATATCAAGTGCGTTTTTAACGGAATTTTCAACACCTCCTGCTGCACTTACATGAGCTCCAACATATTTCAATATAACTCCTTTTTACCTATCTTTTCCTCCTCTTTTCCTACTCTCTTCCTCTTCTTTATGCAAGTTTAGGCCAAGAAAGTTTTCCATTAGGATTTGCAACCATATGTATATGCAAATGAAAAACTTCCTGCCCTGCATTTGCTCCGTTGTTTGTTATTAGTCTGTAATCGTTAATATCAAGTTCTTTTGCCACTTCTTTTATAAATTCGGCCATTTCGGCTAAAAGAACGCTTGGTGTGGAATCGAATTTTTCAAAATGCTCTTTTGGTATAATCAATACATGAACGGGTGCTATTGGGTTAATATCGTAAAAAGCCAGAAATTTTTCGTTTTCCAAAACTTTTTTGCTTGGAATTTCACCTTTAATTATCTTACAAAAGATACAATCCATTTTTACTCCTTTTTTGTTATTTACTCATTGTCCGTTTTTTAGTTCCTTTACAAAGGAATTATATTTTTGGTATTATATCCAAAAATTTTAAGGAGTTTCGGTGGATTTAAGCGAAATTAAAAATGTTGCCACATTAGAAGATCTTGAAAAATTAAGAGTATCGCTTCTTGGAAAAAACGGAATTATTACAAAAAAATTCAAAGAACTTAAAAATCTTTCTAATGACGAAAAGAAAAAGGTTGCAAAAGATCTCAATGAATTAAAAGAAAAAGCAATAAATCTTATAAATGAAAAAAAAATATTACTTGAAGAGGAATTATTAAATAAAAAATTAAAACTTGAAGCAATAGACGTCAGTTTGTATAATCCGAAATCAACAGGAGCTATTCATCCCATTACCGATACGATGAATAAAATAATAGATTTTTTTATAAAAATGAATTTTTCAGTGGAAACGGGTCCTTTAATAGAAGATGATTTTCATAATTTCGAGGCGCTAAATCTTCCGAAATATCATCCTGCAAGAGATATGCAAGATACTTTTTATTTTAAAGACGGAAATTTATTAAGAACTCATACATCTCCCGTTCAAATCAGAACAATGTTAAAATATGAACCTCCTATTAGAATGATAAGTCCGGGAGCCGTTTTCAGAAGAGATTACGATTTGACACATACACCTATGTTTCATCAGGTAGAAGGGCTTGTCGTAGATGAAAAAGGGAAAGTTAGTTTTGCCAATTTGAAATTCATACTTGAAAGTTTTTTAATACATATGTTCGGAGATGTTAAAGTGAGATTCAGACCTTCGTTTTTTCCTTTTACGGAGCCGAGTGCGGAAGTCGATATAAGTTGCATATTTTGCAAAGGGGAAGGATGCAGGGTTTGTTCTCAAACAGGTTGGCTTGAAGTATTGGGATGCGGCGTGGTTGATCCGAATGTTTTCAAAGCCGTAGGATATGAAAATGTCAGCGGATATGCCTTTGGGCTTGGAGTTGAGAGATTCGCCATGCTTTTAAACAGAATTAACGATTTAAGAAGTATGTATGAAGGAGATATAAGACTTATGGAGCAGTTTAAATGATAGTTACAAGAAAATGGTTGGAAGAATTTATTGATTTAAGCGATATATCCACCCAAGAAATTATAACCACTTTAAACAGAATAGGGCAAGAAGTTGAAGGTTATAAAAAAATAGAAATTCCGGAAAATGTCGTAATTGGCGAAGTTATTGAATGCGAAAGACATCCGAATGCCGATAAACTGAATGTATGTAAGGTAAAAGTTGCGCAAGAAGAACTTCAAATAGTATGCGGAGCTTCAAATGTGGCGGCGGGGCAATTTGTGCCGGTTGCATTGATAGGATCTGTTTTACCTGGCGATTTTAAAATAAAAAAAGCTAAATTAAGAGGGGTTGAGAGTTTTGGAATGATATGCGCTGCGAGGGAGATAGGTTTGCCCGATTTTCATGATGGAATTTTGGTTATGGATAATTCTTTGGGAGAATTAAAAGTAGGAGAATACGCCGGAAAATATTTTAACGATGAGATTATCGAACTTGGAATAACCGCAAACAGGGGGGATTGTTTCAGTATTTACGGAATCGCAAGAGAGCTTGCGGCCGGTCTTAATAAAGAAGTTAAACTGCCTGAATTTTCTTATGAAGAGTTACCGGAGGGTATCGGTAGAATAGTAAAAATTGAAAAAAACGAAATTAAACATTCTTCTCATCTTTTGAAAGCTTTTGAAGGAAATGTAAGAGTTCCTCTTAAAATTAATTACAGATTAGCTTTAATTGAGAGCGAATCAAAAAATAATTTGGATAAATTTGTAAAATATTCAATGCATGCGACAGGAGTGCTTTTAGTGCCTATGAATGTTTGCGATATGGAATTTGTTGATGAAAACGGTGTTGATATCCTCCAATGTTTCGGAAAATATGCGGTTGGAATAAAAAACGATATTAATGTTGAAGAAAACGGGAAATATGTAATTGATGCAAATTATATCGATCCTAAATATGTGAGCGAAATCGTATTTTTAAATTCTTTAAAAACGGATGAGTATTTTTTCAGAGCAAGCAGAGGCAGCGAAGTAAATTTAAAATTCGGAATCGATTATCTTTTAAATGAAATAAAACTTCCTACTTACAGCGGCGAAATCGATTTGATTAATGAAATCAAACAAAAAATTATAAATATCGATATAAAAGAAATAAATGAAATTGTAGGTTATGACATTGAAGAGAAAAAAATAGTCGAAATACTCAAAAAACTTGAATTTGATATACTCTCAATAAGTGATGGGAGCATAAAAGTAGGCGTGCCACTTTTTAGAAACGATATTCAAAATATTCAGGATATTGCGGAAGAAATACTTAGAATTTACGGAATAGACAATATCAATAGTAAAGCAATGGAATTCAAAGAAGCCGATCGAACAAATGAAATAATTCGAAAAATCGATAAGATAAATACATTAAAATTAAAATCCGTTGCAAACGGTTTTTATGAAGTCATTCATTTTATTTTCGAAGATAAAGAAAGATTAAAAAAATACGGATTTAAAACCGTTCAAGATAATATTGATTTAATCAATCCGATTATAAAAGAGTTTGATACGCTTCGCACAACTCTTTTGTTGCAATTATTGGACGATATTAAATTCAATAAATCAAACGGTTATAAGAGAATATATCTCTTTACAATCGGAAGTGTATATGATAAAGACAGAAACGAAAAAGAAAAATTCGCTTTTGTTTTAAACGGGTTTAATGATTATGAAAATACGGCGAACAGCGGAAAACCTAAAAAAGTCGGATTTAAAGACGCTGTGGATAAATTATCGCAAATAATAGGAGAATTTGAATTGAAAAATTCGTCTTATAATTTAGCGCATCCATATCAGTGTGCCGATATTATTCAATACGGCAAAAAGATAGGGACATTGGCAAAATTACATCCTAAAATAGCAAAAGAGTTTGATATAGATGATACCTATTTTTGCGAAATAGATTTGGATAAAATAAGTTTTGAAGAAAAAAAAGCAAAAGGGATAAATAAATTTCAAAAAGTAACGAGGGATTTAAGCCTTGTTGTAGATAAAGAACTGAAATATAAAGATATGTTTGAACTTATAAATTCATTAAAAATAGATGAACTTATAGATTTTTATCCTATTGATATATATGATTTGGGCGAAAAAAACTCTTTAACAATAAGATTTATTCTTCAAGGTCAAAAAACTTTACAAGAGAATGAAATAAATGATATAATGGAAAAAATTTTAAAAGCGTTGGAAGCAAAAGGAATTAAGCTTAGATGATATTGGAGATAGCAAAAGCAAAGAAATTTAATGAAGAATTCAGCGTAGATGCGGATAAATCGATTTCTCATAGATGTGCTATTTTTTCACTTTTGAGTGAAGGCGAAAATATTATAAAAAATTATTTAAGAGCGGAAGATACGCTAAATTCTCTTGAAATTGCAAAAAGTTTGGGCGCTAAGGTTGAAGATGAGATAGATAGAATAATAATAACCGCTCCCGAGAGAATAAAAGAGCCGGATGATGTTTTGTATTGCGGAAATTCAGGAACTACGATTCGAATTTATATGGGGCTTTTAGCAGGGGTTGAAGGCTTTTTTGTATTAAACGGCGATAAATATTTAAGAAAAAGACCTATGAAAAGAGTAATAGCTCCTTTAAATGAAATAGGCGCTACAATAGACGCCAGAAATAACGGAAATTTAGCTCCTGTGGCAATTAGAGGAGGTGAGCTTAAACATTTCTCTTATAAATCCCGAATAGCTTCAGCTCAGGTTAAATCCGCAATGATTTTGGCGGCTTTAAATACAAACGGCAAATCTTTTTATACCGAACCGTTTTTAAGCAGGGATCATACCGAAAGAATGCTTAAAGGAATGGGGGCTGATATTAAATGTAAAATGGAAAATGGAGAATGGAAAATTGAGATAAATCCTCTTAAAAATAAGTTAAATCCTTTAAATATCGAAGTTCCAAATGATCCGAGCAGTGCATTTTTCTTTGCCGTCGCTGCTGCAATTACCGGCTCAAAAGCGATATTAAAAAATCTAACGTTAAATCCCACAAGAATAGAAAGTT
Organism: Nautiliaceae bacterium; assembly: GCA_027036005.1. Classification (GTDB taxonomy): domain Bacteria; phylum Campylobacterota; class Campylobacteria; order Campylobacterales; family Nautiliaceae; genus JALTBU01. Next base: position 17,211 of record JALVTJ010000027.1, on the reverse strand, counting down.
ACAAACAGCTCGAAAAAATGGGAGCGAAAATCACTTATGTTTTAAAAGAAGATAAATATGAACCATTAGGCGATATTATCGTTGAAGGTCAAGATTTAAAAGCGATTGAGGTTAGTGAAAACATACCTTGGCTTATAGACGAACTTCCTGCTTTATCGATGGCTATGGCAGTGGCGAATGGAATAAGCAGGGTTAAAAACGCAAAAGAGCTAAGGGTAAAAGAGAGCGATAGAATAACGGCTGTGGTGGAAAATCTTAAAAAATGCGGGATTGATGCCAAAGAATATGAAGACGGATACGAAATAAAAGGGGGTTGTGTTAAAAGAGCCGAAATTGATTCGTTTGGAGATCATAGAATTGCTATGAGTTTTGCCGTTTTAGGATTAATATCAGGTATGAAAATAAAAGATGCAGAATGCATTAATACTTCATTTCCGAATTTTTTCAAATTATTAGAAAAAATTACCGGTTTTGGAATTGCCGATGCTGATTAAAAAAGCGAAAAGTTACGGTTTTTGTTTCGGAGTGAAAAGAGCAGTTGAAATTGCCCAAAATTCTCAAAACGCTGTAACTCTCGGACCTTTAATACATAATCCTCTGGAAATAAAAAGACTTGCAAAAAATTATAATGTAAATTATGTAAATAATATTGAACAAATAGATGGAAATATAAAAAGGGTTATAGTCAGAACACACGGTATTCCCAAAGAAAATTATGAAAAATTAAAATCAAAAAACATTGAAATAATAGATGCGACGTGTCCTTTTGTAAAAAAACCTCAGGAAATAGTGGAAGAAATGAGTAAAAAGGGATATGACATAGTAATTTTCGGAGATATCAACCATCCTGAAATAAAAGGAGTAAAAAGTTACTGCTCTCATAAAAGATGTTATGTTGTTTTAAGTTTGGATGAGCTGGAAAAAGTAAAATTAAGAGAAAAAATAGCAACGGTCGCACAAACAACGAGAAAAATTGATGATTATTTAAAAATAACGGATTATTTAATTAAAAATTATAAAGAAGTAAGAGTTTTTAATACTATTTGTAATGCAACATTTGAAAATCAACTTGCTGTAAAAGAATTAAGTAAACAAGCCGATATTATGATAATAGTTGGTGGTAAAAATTCCTCAAATACCAAACAGCTTTTTAATATAGCAAAAGAATTTTGCGAAGCTTATCTTGTGGAAAATGAAAACGAATTGAAAAAAGAATGGTTTAGCAATAAAAATCTCTGCGGTATCAGTGCCGGAGCAAGCACACCTGAATGGCTTGTAGAAAAAATAATCTCAAAAATAAAGGAATTGACATGAGTGAACTTAAAAAAGGCGATATTATCGAGTTTCAAATTGAAAGGTTAATCAAAGGCGGTTTTGTAGGTAAAAAAGACGATGTTGAGTTTTTTCTTCCTAAGAGTTTAAGCGGACTTAAAGAAGATGAAAGCGTAATAGGCAAAAATATAAAAGCCAAAGTAAAAGAATTCAAACAAAATTCCGTTGTGGTTGATAGAAAAGCTTATTTAAATGAAATAAAAGAAAAAGTTAAAGAACTGGAAGGCAAAGTTGTTAATGCAAATATTACAAAGGTAAAGTCAAATGGTTTGGTAATTGAAATTGATGGAATAAGCGGATTTGTTCCAAAAGATGAAATTTTTTACAAAAAAATCGATCATAAAAAATATTTCGAAGAGGGTGACGAAATAGAAGTAACATTGATTGATCCGGATAGAAGAGTGTTTTCAATAAAAAAATTGCTCCCTAATCCTTGGGAAGAAGTTAAAAACTTGAATATTGGAGATAGAATAAAAGCAAGTGTTTCTCATATTACCGAATACGGTGCTTTTGTGGATATAGGAAACGGAGTTGAAGGATTTTTGCATATTAGCGAAATAAATTGGGAAGGTATTAATGATTTGACTCTTGGGGAAGAAATTGAAGTTGAAATTTTGGAAATTAATCCACAAGAAGAAAAATTAAGAGTTACAAGAAAAAATTTACTTACAAAACCGGCAAGTATATTTGCCAAGAAGTATAAAGCAGGGGATAAAGTAGAAGGTGTTATTACCAAATTTATAAATGTGGGAGCATTTGTTGAAATAGATGGAATTAGCGTATTATTGCCTAATAAGTTTGTATCGTTCAAAAAGGGCGAAAAAGCAAACGAAGTATTTGAAATAGGGGAAAAGGCTGAATTTAAGGTCATTACTATCGATGAAGAAAACAATAAAGTTATCATTTCGAGAAAAGATGCAATGCCTAATCCTTACGATATATTTGCAAAAAACCATAACATAGGAGATGAGTGCGAAGGAAAAGTAAAATATATTACGGATTTCGGGATGTTTGTAGATCTGGGAGATGTTGAAGCTCTTGTCAGAAAAGAAGATTATCAAAACGAATATAATATAGGCGATACATTCAAAGGAAAAATTATTGAAATAAACGGGGATAGAATTAAACTTTCAGAATGAAATATTTTATAGGTATTTTATTATTTTCAATTTTTTTAATATTGAGTTTTATTTATATTAAAATTTCTTCTCCCGTTGTATCGGTGAAAAAAACGGAAATTAATATAAATAATAGCGAATTGAAAACTATAAATCAGATTAAAATTACAAAACCAGATTTTGTGTATAATTTTCCGGTTAGGATTTTATATATGAAAATAGGATTTAATCCTTTTAAATACGAAATTATTTATAAAGTTACATTAAAAAATACGGATAATTACGCTTTGTTTAATATCAAAACGATTCTTGATAATTATAATGTGAATTATTCGGTGTATAATGCAAAAAAAAGTGAAATTTATATTTTTTTTAAAAATTTATCACAGGCCAATACTGTTTTAAATTTATTTAAAGAGTATAATTTCAATATCAAAATAACTAAAATCAAAAAAAGGATATAAATGAAAGTAGTAGTTTGTGATCCGATACACAAAGCGGGATTTGAAATATTAAAAAAAGTAAAAGATATAGAAGTTGTTGATGCAAGTAAAACTCCCAAAAAAGAACTGCTTAATGTAATTGAAGATGCTGATGGTGTGATTACAAGGAGCCCCACACCTGTGGACGAAACATTTTTATCTCATGCTAAAAAACTTAAAGCCGTGGTTAGAGCGGGAGTGGGAGTTGATAATGTCGATATAAAGGCTGCCAGCAAAAAAGGTGTTGTGATAATGAATGTTCCTACTGCAAATACGCTTGCGGCGGTTGAACTTACAATGGCTCATCTGTTTGCTGCTGCAAGAAGTTTTACAAATGCTGTTTGGAATTTGAAAAAAGAGCACGAATGGAATAGAGAAAAGTGGCTTGGAATTGAACTTGCAGGAAAAAAACTCGGAATTATAGGATTTGGAAATATTGGAAGCAGAGTGGGGATTAGAGCAAAAGCATTGGAGATGGACGTAATTGCGTATGATCCTTATATTGATCCGAGCAAAGCAACTGATTTGGGATGTAAATATACAACCGATTTTGATGAAATATTAAAATGCGATTTTATTACCATTCATACCCCAAAAACTCCGGAAACAATTAATATGATTACCAAAAAAGAGATTGAAAAAATGAAAGACGGAGTTGTGTTAATCAATTGTGCAAGAGGGGGACTTTATAATGAAGAAGATGTGTATGAAGGGCTTAAATCTGGGAAAATAAGATGGCTTGGAATTGATGTGTTTGAAAAAGAACCAGCAAAAGAACATCCGTTTTTTGAACTTGAAAACACTTCTGTAACACCTCATATTGGCGCTAATACAAAAGAATCTCAGCAAAGAATAGCAACTCAGGCTGCCGAAGCCATAATTGAAGCGCTAAGAGGTAGTAGTTATCCGAATGCGCTTAATCTTCCAATAAATACAACAAGCACTCCTGAGTGGGTAATTAAATATTTGGAACTTTCTCAAAAAATGGGTTATATACTATCGCAGATAATAAAATCTCCTATTAAAAAAGTAAAAGTGAATTTGAGCGGTAATATTGCAAAAGAAAATAAATCTATAATGACCTTTGCACTTGTGGGACTTCTTAAAAATATAACCGATAGCGTAAATTATGTAAATGCAGAATTTATAGCAAATGAAAAAGGTATTAAACTTGAAGCGAAAGAAGTTAAAAATTCTACTTATAGAAACTTTGTGAATTTAAAAATTTTAACTGATGAAGAGGAATATTCCATTAGCGGGACAATGCTTGAAAATTATCCGAGAATTGTGGAATTTAAAGGATTTGATTTGGAATTCGAACCTAAGGGTAAAATGATTTTCTTTAAAAATACGGATGTTCCGGGAGTAATAGGCGAAGTTGGAATGACGCTTGCAAAATACAATATAAATATTGCCGATTTCAGACTTGGGAGAAACAAAGAAAATCAAGCTATGGCTGTTATTATTGTAGATAATGATGTAAATGATGAAGTTTTAAGAGAATTAAGAGGGTTAAAAGCTGCTATTAGCGTGGGATACGCTGAAATTTAAATGAATAGTGAAAATTTAAAAGTGAAAAGAGGACAATTAAGTAAATTAAAAAAACACTTTTCACTTTACACTTTTAACTTTTAATTTAATAAATAAAGGAGTAAAAATGGCATATAGTATGAGCGATTTAAAAAAATATCTTAATATTGAACTTGATGGAATACCTTATAAAATAGTAGAATATCATCATGTAAAACCGGGTAAAGGAGCGGCTTTTGTTAGAACTAAACTTAAAAATTTAATAGACGGAAGAGTAATTGAAAAAACTTTTCACGCAGGTGATAAAGCAGACGAGCCAAATTTGGAAAGAAAAAAATATCAATATTCTTATAATGAAGGGGATATTTATTATTTTATGGATATGAATACATACGAAATGTTACCTGTGGATTTAAAAATTTTTGAAGAATCCAAAGCTTTTTTGCTTGAAGGTATGGAAGTTGATATACTTTTTCATAACGGAAAAGTTATAGGAGTTGAGCTTCCTATGACAGTAGAACTTGAAGTTGTAGAAACTCAGCCTGTAAGCAATAGAGATAGAAGTGGAGCGTGTAGAAAACCTGCTAAGCTTGAAACGGGAGCTGTGGTAACGGTTCCATGTCATATAATCGAAGGCGATAAATTAAAAATAGATACAAGAACGGGAGAATACTTAGAAAAAGTGAAAAATTAAAAGTGAAAAATGAAATGTTAAGGAATTTAAAATGGAGAAGTTAGAAGAAAAAATAAAAACTCTTATTAGAGATGTTCCTGATTTCCCTAAAAAAGGGATAATTTTCAAAGACATTACAACTTTTTTAAATACTTCTGTTTTTAGCGAATATATTGATTTTTTAGCGACTAAATATAAAGATGTGGATTTTGTATGCGGAATTGAGAGCAGGGGATTTATTTTCGGAGCGGCTCTTGCGGCAAAAATCAAGAAAGGTTTTGTTCCGGTTAGAAAACAAGGAAAGCTTCCGTTTACAACTGTTTCTGAAAAATATGCTCTTGAATACGGATTTGACGAAATAGAAATTCATATAGACGCTTTTAGAGATGTTAAAAATCCGAAAGTTTTACTAATTGATGATTTAATAGCGACGGGAGGAACATCCGAAGCTGCCGTTAAATTAATCAGACAAGCGGGTGGAAATATCGTTGCTGCCGTTTTTTTGATAGAACTTACTTTCTTAGAAGGAGCAAAAAAACTTAAAGAGATAAATGTAAATGTAGACAGCTTAATAAAATATTAGAGTAAGAATATTATGTTAATAGTTAAGAATAATTTTTATTAAAAAGGAAAATAATGTATATTCCAAAGCCTATATATGATCCTGATGAAAACGGTCATTTTGAGAAATTCGGAGGAAGATATGTTCCGGAAACCTTAATGCCCGTTCTCTTGGAACTTGAAGAATTTTATAAAAAAATAAGATTTGACAAAGAATTTTGGAAAGAAATGGATTATTATTACAAAGAATATATAGGAAGACCTACCGGGCTTTATTTTGCCCCGAATATTTCGGAAGAATTAAAAGCGAAAGTTTATTTCAAAAGAGAAGATTTAAATCATACGGGTGCTCATAAAGTAAATAATACAATAGGTCAGGTTTTGCTTGCCAAAAAAATGGGCAAAAAAAAGGTGATTGCAGAAACAGGGGCGGGCCAGCACGGTGTTGCAACCGCTACCGCAGCTGCACTTTTCGGACTTGAATGCGATATTTTTATGGGTGAAAAAGATGTTGAGAGACAATCCCTTAATGTATTTAGAATGGAGCTTTTAGGTGCGAAGGTTCATTCGGTAAAAAGCGGCAGTAAAACGCTCAAAGATGCTATGAACGAGGCAATAAGGTATTGGGTTACGAATGCAAGGGATACGTATTATGTAATAGGCACTGTTGCAGGTCCTCATCCATACCCAATGCTTGTAAGAGATTTTCAGGGAATTATCGGATATGAAGCAAAAGCCCAGATTTTAGCAAAAGAAAACAAATTACCCGATTTTGTAATAGCATGTATAGGAGGAGGCAGCAACGCAATAGGAATATTTTCTCATTTTTTGGAAGAAAAAAATGTTCAATGTATAGGGATAGAAGCCGGAGGTCTTGGAATTGAAAGCGGCAAACACGGTGCCAGTCTTAATGCGGGTAAACCGGGTGTTTTGCATGGTCAGATGAGTTATTTGCTTCAAGATGAAGACGGGCAGATTTTAGAAGCATATTCAATTTCAGCCGGACTTGATTATCCGGGAATAGGACCCGAGCATGCGTTTCATTTTGAAAAAGGAAATGTAAAGTATGATTATATAACCGACAAAGAAGCACTTGATGCATTTGTGTGGCTTTCTCAAAAAGAAGGGATTATTCCCGCATTTGAAAGCTCTCACGCCGTTGCATATCTAAAAAAATTATCCGATATTGAAGGAAAAATTGTAATAGTAAATCTTTCGGGAAGAGGTGATAAGGATATGATTTCTGCAAAAAATATTTTGGAGCTTGAATAGGATATTTCTTTTTCTTTGGCACTGATTAAATACACTTAACAAGAAGTGCAAATTTTTTTCCGTTTCACAAAAGCTAAAAAGCATTAACTCGCATCGCTCAAACAAAATGCTTAATTTAGAGCTTTTGCTTCACTCAAATTTGCAATTGTTTCGCTTTATTTAGTGAGTGTCTTTTCTTTTCTATATTTAAAATATGCTACAATTCCACTAAAAAGGCATAGTTTGGAACATCTTTTTTGGAATGATTATAAAGAAATAGATAGAAAAACACTTTTTTTAAAATTTTGCAATATGAAAAAGATTATTATAAAAAATTAAAACAAAATTTTAGTGATAAAGAGATAAAAAAATATTTGAACGAATATAAGCCTTTCAATAAATATCATAAAAAAAGATATTTGATTTTAAAAAATTTATTTTTTAATGAACTGCCTGATATCAAGGAGATGAGTTGGATTATATAAAATTATATGAACTTCAAGATAAAGTTTTAAAAGCAGTTTTTCAAGTAACAAAATCATTTTATTTAACTGGTGGGACTGCACTCCATAGATTTTATTATGATATTAAATAATTACAAAAAGTTTGTAAATAATATACAAAAAGAAGTATTATGAAAAAATGGATGATTTTATTTTTATTAAGTGTTGTTTTTTTATATGGATTTGATTTTCATTCTTTTCAAGCATTTTTCACAACCGATAATTTGGTTCATTTGCTTAAAGAATACGGTTATATTATTCTCTTTTTTTGGTCTATTTTTGAGGGAGAAACCGGTCTTGTAATGGCCGGTGTTTTATCTTATACGGGAAATATGAATTTATTTTTTTCAATTATTGTGGCTGCTTTTGGAGGCTTTGTCGGGGATCAGATATATTTTTATCTTGGTAGAATAAATAAAAAATGGGTTTTAAAAGAGTTTTCAAAACACAGAAGAAAATTTGCAAAAGCAAGACTTTTGCTTAAAAAATACGGTGGTTGGGTGATATTTATTCAAAGATTTGTATATGGGATGAGGACAATTATCCCTATGACAATAGGTCTTAGCGGATATAATCCGAAAAAATTCGCCTTGATTAATTTATTTTCTGCGTTCGTATGGGCGAGTGTAACAATAATTCCGAGTTATTATTTCGGTGAAGAAATATTGGTGATTTTAACATGGTTAAAACACCATTGGTATATTGGAATAATTTTTGTTTTGGTTTTATGGGGAATTTTATGGTATTTAAATAAAAAGGAGGAATCATGAAATTTAAAATCGGTAAAGGCGAAATTAAAGCTTATATTGTAATTAACGGTGCAAAAAAATTCGAAAAATATGCTTTTGAAGGCAAAGATGGTGAGGTTTTATTTTTGCCTGAAAGAAAAAAGATTTATGTAGGAATTGAAAAAATCAATGCTGAAAATTTAAAAACTGCAACGGCAAGTATTATTAAAGCCCTTAAAAAATATAAATTCGAAAGTGTTGAAATTACACCTCCTAATATCAAAGATAAAGATTTATTAATTGCCTTTTTTGAAGGGTTTTTATTGGGAGATTACGAATTTGACAAATACAAATCGAAAAAAGCGAAACATCCTGTTAAAGAAATTTGCATAAATTCAAAAAGAAAATTTGATGAAATTACAAAAGAAGCGGAAATCAGAGCTGAAAATATTAATTTTATAAGAGATATAATAAATTCAATGCCTGATGAAATAACACCTGCAAAATTAGCGGCAATTGCCGAGGAAGTGGCTTTAAAAAATAATTTAGAATGCAAAATATATGATGAAAATTATCTGTATGAAAACGGTTATTATGCATTTTATTCAGTGGGTAAAGCAAGCAAAAATCCTCCGAGATTAATTCATTTGAGTTATAAACCTGAAAATTCTAAAAGAAAAATTGTTTTAATAGGAAAAGGACTTTGTTATGATAGTGGAGGTCTTAGTCTTAAACCTGCCGATTATATGGTAACTATGAAGAGCGACAAATCCGGTGCCGCTACTGTTCTTGGAATTATAAAAGCCGCAAGTGAATTAAAACTCGACATAGAAATTCATGCAATTCTTGGAGCGGCTGAAAATATGATAGGCTCTAATGCATATAAACCCGATGATGTGTTAAAAGCAAAAAACGGAAAAACAATCGAAGTTAGAAATACTGATGCCGAAGGAAGACTTGTCCTGGCCGATTGTCTTTGCTATGCGGAAGAGAACATTAAAGATTTTGATAAAATATTTGATTTTGCTACTTTAACCGGTGCATGTGTGGTGGGGCTTGGAGAGTATACGGCAGGTATTATGGGATTTAATAAAAATCAGATCGAAGAAATTTTAAAAACAAGCGAAAAAACGGGTGAACATTTCGCATATTTGCCGTTTAATAAATATTTGTCTAAACTTTTGAAAAGTAATATTGCCGATATATGCAATATAGCGTCAAGCAGATATGGAGGAGCACTTACAGCTGGGCTGTTTTTGAGCGAATTTGTGCAAAATAAAGAAAAATGGACTCATTTTGACATAGCAGGACCGGCTTATGTAGAAAAAGAGTGGGGATATAATCCTCACGGAGCAAGCGGATTCGCATTTGACACTGTTATATCCTATCTAAAATCTTTTTAATTCTTTTCTTTTCGTTATAATTTCACAAAAAAAGGAATTTAATGAAAGTTGGAATTGTCGGACTTCCGAATGTTGGAAAATCTACTACGTTTAATGCACTTACAAAAACCCAAAATGCAGAGGCTGCAAACTTTCCGTTTTGCACGATTGAGCCTAATAAAGCGGTTGTGCCGGTGCCTGATGAGAGAATCGAAAAATTGGCTGAAATTGTAAAGCCTGATAGAATTCAGCATTCCGTAATAGAATTTGTTGATATTGCGGGACTTGTAAAGGGTGCCAGTAAAGGTGAAGGACTTGGAAATCAATTTTTAGCAAACATCAGGGAAACGGATATAATTTTGCATATGGTCAGATGTTTTGACGATCCGAATGTAATACATGTAGAAAACAGTGTCGATCCTATAAGGGATGTCGAAATAATTGAACAGGAACTTTTGTATGCTGATATTCAGACGCTTGAAAAAAGAATGGATAAGCTTAAAAAACAGGCAAAAGGAAATAAAGAAGCAAAAGCTCAATTGGAATTTGCTCAGGAACTTATGGAATGGTTGGCAGATGGAAATCCCGTTTCGAGCTTTTCTAAAAAAGATGAAGATGCTTTTAAAGTTTTGGAAAGAGAGCTTAATTTCCTTACTAATAAAGAGATTTTTTACGGAGCTAATGTTGATGAAGATGGTCTTGGATATGATAACGAATATGTTAAGGCGCTTAAAGAATATGCAGCGAAAAACAATCGTGAGGTTATCAAGCTGTGTGCAAAAATAGAAGAAGAGATGGTTGATATGGATAATACGGAAAAAGCGGAATTTCTTGAAAGTATGGGCGCAAGTGAGAGCGGCCTTGATCAGATTATTAGAAAAGCATATGAAAAATTGGGACTTATTTCGTATTTTACAGCAGGTAAAATAGAAGTTAGAAGTTGGACAATTAAAAAAGGAACAAAAGCTCCGCAAGCGGCAGGGGTAATACACAGCGACTTTGAAAAAGGATTCATAAGAGCTGAGGTTATCAGTTATGAAGATTTTATCAAATATAAAGGCGAGCAGGGTGCTAAGGAAGCTGGAAAAATGAGGCTTGAAGGTAAAGATTATGTAGTCCAAGACGGTGATGTAATGCATTTTAGATTTAATGTGTAAGGATTTTGATGTTTTGTCCGCTTGATTGTTGGGACACATGTCAATGTAAAATTGAGAATAGAGAAGGGAGAATTAAATTTAGGGGGGATGGCTTTTCTTCTTATCTTTGTTGGAAACTGAATAATTACTTCAAATTTCAGCGAGAAATTCACACTAAATATAAGAGTAAAAATATTATGTTAAGTGAAGGTTTGCAAAAACTTGTCTATTTTCTAAAAAATACAAATCCCAAAAGAGTATTGTTTGTAAAAGGCTCCGGTAATATGGGCTTTATGCAAAATATAACAAAATTATTTTTTGAAAAATACGGTGCAATTTTTGCAGTTGGTAGCACGTGTGATGGTATGGGAGAGGAAGGGATAATTAAAGGACGGGGAAAATCTTTAATATTGCCCACTTGGGTTATTAAAAATGCAAAAAATATAATAATTTGGGGTAGAAATCCTTATGTTACAAATATACATCTTTTGGACTTGATAAAAGATAAATTCATCTTAACTATTGATGCTATAAACACTAAAACAGCTAAAAATTCAAATTATTTCATCAGAGTAAAACCTAATAGCGATTATTATCTGGCAATTCTTTTAACTAAACTGATTTTTGAGAAAAGTTTAGTCAAAAGAATCGATGCAATTGGATTTGAAGAGTTTAAAAAAATTATTAATGGATATTCAAAAGAGGAATTAATTAAAAAATGCGGCGTTGATATTAAAAGTGCGGAAATTTTATTAAATAAACTTATTGAAGGCGCTATTATTTTTGAAGGACTTGGGGTTGCTAAATGTAAAGAGTGCTGGAAAACAACATGGGCTATTGATTCATTGGCATTTTTGCTTGATATGTTCGGAAAGAGCAACAAAGGGGTTGCTTTTCTCGGTAGTTCTTCATTCGGGCTTGAAAATCTTTTTAAGATAGAACACAAAAACAAAGTGCCGCTTTTTGATGTTAATATTGATGATTTTGATGTTGTTCTTATTCAAGGAGCAAATCCACTTGTAAGTTTTGTAAATCGAAATGAATGGCAGAAATTAAAAGAAAAAACAACAATTGTTTTTGGGAAATATTATGACGAAACTGCTCGAATTTCAACTCTTTTTATTCCTACAAAAGATTTTTATGAAAAAAAAGATATAAGAGGAAGTTATTTTCACGAGTATATATTAAAAAATGAAAAGTGTAAAGTGAAAAATGAAAAATGTATAAGTGAATATGAGCTAACAAAGTTTTTATTTAAAAAATTTAATTTTGAAGGACTTAAAAGCGATGATGAATATCTGAACGAATTTGCAAAAAACGTGAAATGGATTGATGAAGAGTTTGGAATAAACCCGGCGGTTAACAAAATTCCTTATGAAAACGGTTTTTATACCGAAGATAAAAAGTTTCATTTTTTAAATGAGGACTTTGAATACAAAGAAAAAGATTTTGAAATAATAACCGCAAAATATGCAAAATCTCTTAATTCGCAGTTTCTTCGAGATGAAAAAATATATATAAACCCAAAGAGTAAGAATATTATGTTAAATTGGGTTAGAGAAAATATAGATAAAGAAAAAGTAGTGTATGACGAAAAGCTACCTGAAAATATCATATTTGCAAGAGGAGGCGTTATTATTAATGAATTTTTAAAAGCTAAGGGGAGAAATGCTTATTATGAATGGAATGAAAATATCTAAAAACTCAAAATGTCCTTGCGGAAGCGGGAAGAAATATAAAGAGTGCTGTTTAAGATTTCATAAAGGAGCTAATGCCAAAAACGCACTTGAACTGATGAAAAGCAGATATAGCGCATATGCCTCGGGAGAAGCAAATTATATAATAAAAACAACTCATAAAAATTCTTCTCATTTTGAAAAAAACAAACAAAAATGGATTAAAGAAATAAAAAAATTTTCAACAAGCAATTTTAAAAAGTTGGAAATAATTGAATTTATAGACGGCGAAAAAGAGGCTTTTGTTGAATTCAAAGCTTATATTGACGATTATGTTATGCATGAAAAAAGTTATTTTTTAAAAGAAGATAAATGGTATTACGTAGGAGGGGAAAATGAAAATAAACAGATTTCCTAAAATGGCGGCTCTTCAAAAATTCAGAGCGATAAAACTTGGATTTGATGAAAATACGGCTGAGGCAATAGGAATAGCTGAAGCTGTTAAATATGCGATTTTTAAAAATCTTTCTTATAGAAAAAGAGTTGCCAAAGAAAAAGAAGAGATTATTAAACAGTATAAAGGAAAAAAGGAACTTGATGATAAAACTTATGAAATTTTTAAACTTCAAGCACTTGATGGATTGCCTTTTGTAGAGGTAAAATTTATGCAAGTGATGATTATAAAAGGGCTATTTTTTTAAAATTCGGTGAAAATATCGGTAAAAAAATAGAAGAATGGGCACAAAAAATAATCGATAATTGCAATGAAGAAACACTTAAAAAAGAGAGTAAATTTTTTAATGAATGCTATAAACCTCACAGAGATGAATTGAGTGAGGTTTAAAATCCTTTCCAATTGGCTTTTTCAAGTTCTAAAAATCTGTTCTTTTCTTCTTCATTCATTAATCTTTCTTCATATTCGAAATTAAGTCCGAAAGGTTGCAAGGCATTTTGAATTGAAGAAATTATGATTTGTTTGATTTGAGGAGGCACCAATTCAAATGGCCATACTAATGTTCCTTTTACTTTTCCATCTTCAATATCTATATCTTGCAATATCCCGAGCGTTGTTAATGAGGCGTTAATGGCGGGATGTTTAACGCTTTCAATAGCCTGAATAACTTTTGAATAATCCATTATAACTCCTTTTTTAAAAGTATATCAAATTTTAAATCTTAGTTTTATGGCTTTTGCCAAAGAGTTTATATCAACATTTTCAAAATGCACTCCTGTTGGAACCCCTTGGGCTATTTGTGAAAATTCTATATTTAAATCTTTAAGTTTATCTTCCAAAAGAAGTGATTTTGCTTCGTTTTCCACACAGGGAGGAAAAGCGAAAATAATTTCCTTTATTTGTTTTTCTTTTATTATATTTTTTATTTGTTCTATTTTTTCATCGTTGATTCGGGTTAAAACAAAATAATAACCGTTATAACTTCCGCTCTCTTCAATTGTCATAATGTCTTTTGGACTTTCAACAATAGCCAGTATTTTCTCCCTCATCGGATTATCGCATATTTCGCATATTTCGTGTTCACTGAAATTTCCGCAAATTTTGCATTCTTGTATATTGGAAATGACATTTTCAAGTGCATTTACAAGTTTTAAGGCTTTGAATTTATCTTTTGCAAGCGACAAAGCAAGTCTTGTGGCACTTTTTTTGCCGATACTCGGGAATTCTTGTAATATTTCAACGAGTTGATTTATTGATTTTAAATCTTTCATTTTTCTCCTATTTTCAGATAAAATATTTAAAATTATATCAAAGGGGTGCAAAAGTATAAAGATTATTAAAAACGTTCAAATTTGCTATAATAACAACCATTAAAGGGTTTGTATGGAATTTAAAGTAGAAAAAAAAGACGATTTAAAAGACGTAATAAATTGCATAAAAAATTCTAAAAAAAAGATAATTTTACTTAACGGAACTCTTGGAAGTGGAAAAACAACTCTTGTAAAAGAGTTTTTGAAAAGCGAAGGAATAAAAAATATTGCCGTTTCACCGACTTTTTCAATACAAAATATATATGATAATAAAATTTTTCATTATGATATGTATCAGAAAAAAGATGAATTTTTAGCACTTGGAATGTTGGAAGAGTTGGAAAAAAAAGGTATTCATTTTATCGAATGGGGTGAAGAAATAGAGGATATACTTAAACATTTCGGATTTGATTATTTGAAAATAAATATAGAATTAAAAAACAATCATAGGATAATAAAATGTCAATATTAAAAGCTAATAATTTAAAAAAATCTTTTAAAAAAACGCAAATAATAAAAGGTGTAAGCATTAAAGCTACTACTTCTGAAATTGTAGGATTACTCGGACCAAATGGAGCCGGGAAAACCACCACTTTTTATCTTATTTGCGGTCTTTTAAAACCTGATGAGGGGGAAGTGTTTTTGGATGATAAAAATATAACTTCTTTGCCTCTTCATAAAAAAGCAAGGTTAGGTATCGGATATTTACCTCAGGAGAGTTCTATTTTCAGGGATTTAAGTGTTGAGGATAATTTGTATATAATAGCCGAGGAATATTATAACAAAGAAAAACAAAAAGATGTTGTTGAAGAATTGCTCGAACAATTTAATATCGAACCTATAAGAAAAAGAAAAGGAATAAATTTAAGCGGAGGCGAGAGAAGAAGAGTGGAAATTGCAAGAGCTCTTGTGCCAAAACCGAAATTTTTGTTTCTTGATGAACCTTTTGCGGGGGTTGATCCCGTGAATGTAATTGATATAAAAGATTTAATAAAATTATTAAAAGAAAATAATATAGGAATAATTATTACCGACCATAACGTAAGGGAAACACTTTCAATATGCGATAGAGCTTATGTATTAAAAGATGGGCAAATTTTAACGCATGGAAATTCGAAAGAAATTGTAAATAATAGTGAAGTTAGAAAACATTATTTGGGAGAAAAGTTTAGTTTATGAAATTAAAAACAAAAACATCGAACAAACTTTCAACAAAACTTATCAATTTTTTGCCTATTTTAAAAGCTTCGCTGGACGAGTTGTATGAAGAGCTTAAAGAAGCTTCCGGAGAAAATCCTTTTGTGGATATAAAAAACAAAAAATTTATAACCGTTAGTAATTTAAAAAATGCAATAACGGATGAAATTGAAGCCCTTAGCATATCCCAAAAAACTCTTTATGAAGATCTAATAGAGCAAATAGAAAATTCCAATCTTTTTCCAACCCAAAAGTCAAAACATATTGCTTATGAAATATTAAACGATATTTCTCTTGACGGGTTTTTCGAAGGAGATGAAAAGAAAATTGCAAAAAAATTAAATATCAATATTGAAAAAGTCAAAAAAATCAGAGAAAGATTTATTTATTTAAATCCTTCCGGTGTTGGAGCGAAAGATATTAAAGAATGTATGTTGTTTCAACTTTATAATATGCAAATATCCGATAAAGTTTTTAAACTTGCAAAAGAGATGATTGAAGATTTGGAAAATATGTATAAATATGACGATGCTAAACATTATAAAGAAGCTGTAAATATAATTAAACAGTTAAAAGTAACGCCTGCAATGGATTATGTAAAAGATGAAGAAATAATTCCGGAAATTATTATTTTAAATACCCAAAACGGATTAGAAATCAGACTTAATGAAGAATATTATCCGGAAATTATCATAAAAGAGTGCGATTTAACGGATGAATTTTGCAAAACTAAAATTCAAGAAGCCAGAGATTTGGTTGATGCACTTGAACTTAGAAAATCTACTCTTAAAAAAATAGCTTTGATGATAGCTGAATTTCAATATGAATTTTTTATTGGTGGTGTTATTAAGCCTATGAAAATAAAGGATCTTTCGGATGAGCTTGATTATGCTCCTTCAACAATTAGCAGGGCAATTTCAAACAAATATCTTTTATGCAATAAAGGAATAATTCCTATAAAAACATTTTTTTCAACGGCTCTTGACGATGATGTTTCGGCTATGCAGATTAAAGAAGAGATAAAAAAAATAATCAAAAACGAAGATAAAAACAGACCTTTAAGTGATGATAAAATTACCGAAATTATCAATAAAAAATATAATTTAAACCTTGTAAGAAGAACAATATCAAAATATAGAGACGCATTTGAAATTCCTACAAGCAGGGAGAGAAAAAAATTATATAAAATAAACAAAATATGAGCCCTGTGGGAATTGAACCCACAACCCCCTGATTAAGAGTCAGGTGCTCTGCCGGTTGAGCTAAGGGCTCTTGGAATGAAATTATATCATATTAATTATTTCTTATTATCAAGCTTTTAGGGAGATTGAATTTTTCTATTATCTCTTTTTCTTTTTGTCTCATTTCTCCGTTGTCGGTTTCGTGATCGTATCCAAGTAAATGTAAAAGAGCATGAATAAATAATAGTTTTATTTCATCGTTTAGAGAGTGTCCGAATTTTTCCGCTGCTTCTTTTGCCGTATCGATAGAAATTACAATACTCCCAAGAGGCATATCGGGTAAATTTTCAAGAGGAAAGCTCAATACATCGGTTGGTTTGTCTATGTTTCTATATAATTTATTAAGTTTTCTAATTTCTTCATCCGTGGTTAAAATCAGCTCGATATCTTTATCGGTTAAATATTCGTATATTTCATTTAAAACGGACACATCAAAATCAAAATCGCTTCTGTTTTCAAAATCTATCATTTATTTGCCTTTTTTAGTAAAATTATACAAAAAAGGCGTTTATATGAAAAAAGCCGTAGTGATTTTAAGCGGCGGTATGGATTCATCCACAGCGTTGTTTATTGCCAAAGAGCAGGGCTATGATATAATACCCCTTCATTTCAATTATGGACAGAGAACGGAAAAAAA
>JALVTJ010000026.1 GCA_027036005.1 Nautiliaceae bacterium | reverse complement strand
AACTGGAATTCTTGCAAATCTTGCAAATTCACGGCTGTCTTGCTCGGTTTGGGAAGAATTAAATCCCGGATCATCAGCCACAATTAAAATAAAAGCCCCTTTGTTTCCGATAAAACTTGCGCTCATCAATGCATCGCTTGCTACGTTTAGCCCAACTTGTTTCATTGTAACCGCACTGTTAATTCCGGAAATACTTGCGGCATAAGCCACTTCAAAACCTACTTTTTCGTTTGTAGCCCAATTTGCATATACATTAAGATTTTTCGATTCAGCAATGTTTTTAAAAGAAGTTAAAATTTCACTCGAAGGAGTCCCAGGATATCCGCTAACAACATTTGTATTTGCATTAATAAGCCCCCATGCAATAGCTTCATTGCCCGTTAACGTCATAAATTTCCTTTTTGATAATGATAACAAAAAATAAATAGCTATTGTATAATTTCATTAAAAAGGTGAAATGTTAGAAACAATTAAATCTTTGCCGCCAAGTCCAGGAGTTTACCAATATTTTGACGAAAGAGGAAAACTTTTATATGTAGGCAAAGCCAAAAATCTTAAAAAAAGGGTAAAAAGTTATTTTAGATTTTCTCCTTTCAGACCGGCCGATAATCTTACTCCCAGAATTTACAAAATGATAAGCGAAGCGAAAAGACTTGAATATATAGTGGTGGAAAATGAAAACGATGCTTTGATTTTGGAAAATTCACTTATCAAACAGCTAAAACCGAAATACAATATATTACTCAGAGACGACAAAACATACCCGTATATTTATATAAATTTTGATGAAAATTTTCCGAGACTTGAAATAACAAGAAAAATCGTAAAAGGCAAAAACATCAAATATTTCGGACCTTTTAGCTCGGGAGCAGGTGCAATATTAAAAACAATATATGAAGAAATTCCACTCGTTCAGTCAAAAAACTGCATAAAAAACAAAAAAGCGTGTCTTTATCACCAAATAGGTAAATGTATGGCTCCTTGTGAGGGGAAAATAACAAAAGAGGAGTATAAAAAATTAATAAAAAAAGCCGTTAAATTAATTCACAATAAAAATAAACTCATAGAAATTTTAAATAAAAAAATGCATAAATTTTCCGAAAATTTGCAATTTGAAGAAGCGGCGGAAATCAGAGACAGGATAAAGGCGATAAAAGAAGCGGAAATTTTTTCAAATGTCGATTTGGCAAAACTTAAAGATTTGGATGTTTTTATTGTAGAAATTTTTGCAAAAAAAGCGGTGGTTGTAAGAATTTTTGTTAGAGAAGGAAAAGTGGTTGCAAGTTCTCATAATATTATCAAAACTCAGGAAGTTGCACAAAAAAATGAAATTTATACACAAGCAATACTTGAATTTTATTCAAGCGAAACGCCTTTTACTTCAAATGAAATTTTAGTAGGAGACGATTTTGAAGAAAGAGAGTGGCTAAAAAAATATTTAACCGAGAAATTCAACAAAAAAATAAAAATTTCACTTCCGAATAAAAACAATAAAAATTTGGTTGAATTAGCAAAAATTAATGCGCTCGAAATAATCAAAAACCAAAAAGAAGACACTTTGCTCGAAGAACTTAAAATACTTTTTAATCTTCAAAACATTCCTTACAAAATAGAAACATTCGATACGTCGCATATTCAAGGTGAAGCTACGGTAGGAAGTATGATTGTATGGGAAAACAATAAGTTTAAAAAAGAAGATTACAGACATTATCATTTAAAAGGAAAAGATGAATATTCGCAAATGAGGGAGTTATTGATTAGGAGAGCAAAAAGTTTCGATAAAATCTCTCCGCCTGAACTTTGGCTTATTGATGGAGGATTGGCTCAATTAAAATTAGCAAAAGAAATTATAGATTCCACAGGGGCAAATGTCGATATTTTGGCTATTAGCAAAGAAAAAATAGATGCAAAGGCGCACAGAGCAAAAGGTGGAGCGAAAGATAGCATTTATCAATTGAGAACCTACCCAACCAGCCATAATGGAGAATGGAAAATTGATAGGATAAAATTGAGTAAAAGTGATAAAAGACTTCAATTTTTACAAATGCTTAGAGATGAGGCGCACAGATTTGCAATAGAATTTCACAGAAAAATCAAAAGAAAAAAAGATTTGGAGCTTGATTTGTTGAAAATAAAAGGTATAGGAAAAGCAAAAATGACAAAACTTCTAAATTACTTCGGAACGTTTGAAAATATTAAAAAAGCCGCTTTTGAAGAATTAAAGAGCTTACTTAACGAAAAAGATGCAAAAAACATTATTTCTTATTTTCAAAATTTATTATAAAATTTTTTAATTCGTTTTCGGGCAAAGGTTTTGAAAAATAATAACCCTGAATAAGATTAACTCCCAATTTTTTTACTATTTGAAAAATTTTTTCATTTTCAACGCCTTCTGCAACACTTATTTTATTTAAAACTTTGCTTATTTCAATTATCATTTTTGTAATTATTAAATCATCTTTATCTCTTAAAATATCTTTTATAAAGCTCTGATCTATTTTTAAAACGTCAAAAGGAATGTTTTTTATATAATTCAGTGAAGAATACCCGGTACCAAAATCGTCTATCGCTATTTTTATTCCTAAATTTTTTATTTTTTGTAATGTATTGATGGTATAATTTATGTTTCTCATACTTAAAGTTTCAGTTATTTCTATTTGAAGTTTTGAAGGTTCTATTTTATATTCATTTAATAAATTACTTAATTCATTTACAAAATTGGGTTCGTTAAATTTATTGGCTGAAACGTTAATTGCTATACTTAAATTTTTTAGTATTTCATCTTTTTCCCAATTTTTTAATATTTTTACTCCTTTTTTTAGAACATAATCATCAATAGAGCTTATAATACCCGCTTTTTCTGCATAATCTATAAAATAAAAAGGTGTTAATAATCCTTTTTGAGGATGGTTCCATCTTATTAATGCCTCTACTCCTGAAACTTTATTTTGAATTATGTCAATTTTAGGTTGATAATAAAGAATTAATTCATTTTCTTTTTTCAAAGCATCTTTTAATTCCTCAACAGTATTAAAAAATTGATTTATTTCTTTTTTTAAAGAAGCGTCAATAAAAGCAAAACGGTTTTTACCAAGCTTTTTTGATTCATACATAGCAATATCAGCAAATTGAAAAATTTCATTTAAATCTTTTGTATCGTCAGGATATATACAAACTCCGGCACTAAAAGTAATTTCAATATTATTGTTTAAAATTTTTATAGGTGTTTTTAATACATTTTTTAGTTTCGTCAAAACTTTTTCCACTTCATTTTTATTTTTAATATCATTTAAAACAATTACAAATTCATCTCCTCCTATTCTTGCAACTATATCACTGCTTCTGATTGTCTTTTTTAATCTGCTTGCTATTTCTATTAAAAGTTTATCTCCATTCTCATGTCCGAAAGTATCATTGATTATTTTGAAATTATCAAGATCTATAAAAATAAAAGCAAGTTTTTTATTATGTCTTTTTGCAAGAGACATAAAACTTTTCAATTGCTCTTTTAAAAAAGTTCTATTGGCAAGTCCGGTTAAAGGATCGTGAAATGCTAAGAATTCGATTTTTTCCTGTTTTTTTATGTTTTCAGTAATATCGATACATAAACCTACCAAAATTGTTTTTTCTTTTTGTTTCAAAGGTTTTACTTGTGTTTTAAAAATAAAAAGTTTATTTTCAGGATTTTTTAATGATAAATTTATTTCGAATTCTTCAAGATTTTTACAAGAATTTTCTATTTTTTTCATAAATAATTCTTTTTCTTTTATCATATTTATAAAACTATTAAATTTATTGATATTTAACACTTTCGAAAAATAATTAAAATTTTTGGATGTAAAATTTTTTAATTCGCAATCATACTGCCAGGTAAAAATATTAGCAATTCTTTGAGCTGTTTCAAGTTGTTTTTTATACAAAATCAAATTTCTTAAAATTCTTTTATTTTTAGAATAAAAAAGATTTATCTGTAATAAAAGCTTATTTATTACATTGGTAATATTTATTATTTCATAATAATTATCCAATTTAGGTATATTTGATTGTTTTTTAAAATCAATTTTTTCAACTTTTTTAGCTAAAATATTTAATTTTTTAATTTTTTTCTTTAAATATAAAAACATAAAAACAACAATCGGAAGCAAAAAAGATATATATATTAAAAATTTAATAAAATATTTTCTGGCAAAAGAATTAATAATTTTTTTATTGGAATATCCTACATCAATTTCTCCTAATTTTTCTTTTTTATACATTAATGGCATTTTTATTTTTAAGTATTTTTTATTTCCTATTTGAAAATGAAAATTTTTTGTATCGATTTTTAAAAATTTTAAATTGTTTCTTTTATAAAAACTATTCAATTCCAGTTTTGCAGAATCGAAAAATTTAAATTTTAAAAGAGGAGCAATAGTATCGTTTTCTATATTTAAAGTTGAAATAATTTTTTCTTTTTCAACTTTTTTTAATGTAGTAAAAATATTATTTATATCAAGCAAAATATATGATATTGTTGCTACTATAAAAACAATCCATCCGATATCTATTATTTTGGTCAATGACAATTTATTTTTCATATATTTTCCCCACTTTGAAAATTATAGGATTAATCCTAATATTTGCTTCTTTTAATAAAAAAGGATTAATAAAAGGATAAACTTTTATTCCTATATAAATACCGAACATTGCATTTTGAACGTTATTGGGTAAAAGAGTAAAAATTATTTTTTTATTTTTTACGAGGTTTTTTATTTCCGTTTTTTGCGCTTGATATGTAAAAATATAAACATCAAAAGAAAGATTAAGCTTTTTGAGAATAGTTATTTTGAATTTCTTATTTTTAGGAAAATAATTTTTATATTTTTGGGCTATTTTAATATTTTGTTTATTTGAAACAATAGCGATTTTTATATTTTTTTTGCAGTTTAAATTATCGACAAGCATCATAATATTAGGATATAGTTTAGCTTCAATATAAAGAAGATTTTCATTTAATTCACCTGCGAATAATATAATACCTAATGAAAAACACAGTAAAAATTTTTTCATTACCACTCTTTTGAAATTTCTACATATACATTTCTGCCAATTGAGGAAAGTCTTCCATCATTGCTTACGAAAAAATATCTTCCATAAATCAAATCACTAGGATAATCTACATAATAATTTTTATGATTGGTAATATTATTGATACCTAATATAAAACTGTAACCTTTTTTATGATAATTGATATTGCCGTTTAACGAAAAATAATGAGGTATGTCATTTACTACTGGGATATTAATTTTATCCCCGTAAAATACAGAGGAAAATATATTTAAACTTCTATTGATATTATATATTAAGTATCCTTTATAAAAATTTTTTCTAATTCCTGAATAATTAAATCTGTTTAATCCCCCCAATATGTCTGAAAAAAGTGCTTTGTTATCATTCTTGGAATATGATAAATCAAAAATACCTTTGGAAAATACCTTTTTATAGCTTATCTCATAACCTCTTATCAGATAATTACCTAAGTTTTTATAAATTTTTTTACCCGATGCAGAATATTCTCTACCGATATAATTGCGTTCTTTCCCATGATATACAACAAATTTCAGTTTATCGTTTTCAAATATTTTTTGCAGCCAAATAAATTCGGTCATTTTTATTTTTTCCGGTTTTAAATCGGGATTACCATTGAAAGTGCTTGCGCTTTTTGCATACAATTCCACCCAAGAAGGTGCACGAAAAGCCGTATTATATAATAATTTAAATGTTGTTTTTTCATTCATATTATAAACACTTCCCAATTTATAAGAAATATTACTTCCAAAATCGTTATAGTGAGAATATCTTGCACCGTAAACAAAAGCTATATTATCATTCAAAGTATATAAATCCTCGGCGGCTATTGCATAAATTTTTCTTTCAATTCCTTTTTTGAGAACATTATTTTCACCGGTAATTTTATATTTATTGTTAAATGACGGTATATATTGAAGATAATAAAAATCATAAGGTTTTGCGTATTTTGCATTAAAAATCAAATTGATAATATGTTTTTCGGTATTATATGTAATGTTATCATTTAAATAGTACTCAATTTCATTAATCTGTGCCCCAACTATAATATCATTATTGGGATTATTATCGATTGTTTCATTAAAATCATAAGGGAAAGCTCTGAATTCACCCTTCCAAGTATAATGTTTAATACCTATATTAAAACTGTTTTTCGCAAAATCATTGATAAATTTCGAATAATTGTAATTAATAAATTGATGAATAAATTTTATATGTTTGTCTTTACTAAAAGATGGCAGATTATCCAGCCCGAAAAAATTTCCTTTTTTATAATATTCTATTCTGTATGTTAAACTTGAATTGTTTTTGTAAAATCTGTAACCAAATCCAATATTTTGCTCATAAGGATTAGGCGAAGCATTACGGTATGGAATAGCTGAAAATTTTTGAATATCAATTAATGTTGTATTAATGTTATCTAAATTAGGATTTGAATATTCATAATGAAAATCAATTAATGAATGTTTAAATTTTTGAAATAAAACAAATGAATTTTGATGTTTGTTGTTTTGATAAAAACTAATATAATTATTATCAAGTTTATTTAAAGTAATAATATTGATTACACCTAAAAATGCTTTGTCTCCGTAAAGAACGGCATCGGGAGTTTTGGTAAATTCTATTCTTTTAATTAAACTTGCAGGAAAATTGTAATAATAAAACTGATTTGAATATAAATTGTTGGTTACTTCATGCCCGTTGATCAAAAATTTGATTTTATCCCTGAAAGTTGATTTGTTGCCTCTTATAATTAGTTGTTTTTTCCCCGAAGCGCTTATTGAAATTTCAACACCCGGAATATATTGAAGTAAATCAAGAAGTGTTCTTGCCCCGCTTTTTTTTATAAAATCCCTGTTTAATATTGAAACATTCGAGGGAGTTTTGTCAATATTTAGTTTTGTTTTGGTTGCAATTTCGCTTACTTCGTTCAAAGTTTTTAAAAAATTGTTTATATTTTCATCCGCAAAGGCAAATAAAAACAAAAAAAATATTAAATAAACTTTTTTCATATTGCACCTTGGTTAAATTTATGTAAAATTATAAAAATTATAACAAAAAAAGGCAAATATGAAAATAACAATAGGTGGCTTTGACGGAATGCATTTGGCACATATGCAACTTATAAAAAAAAGCGATGCATATATCGTAATAGAAAAAAATTCCACTCTTACGCCCTATTTTGACAGAATTTTTTACGAATCCAAAATGCTGGAACTTTTGGAGCTGAAAAATATCAAACATCTCTCAAAAGACGAATTTATAGAAAAGCTTAAAAATTACGGTATAAAAAAAATAGTAATCGGATATGATTTTAAATTCGGCAAAAAAAGAAGCGGGAATATAAAAGATTTGAAAAAAGCATTTGAAGTTGAGGTGATTGAAGAAATAAAACATAAAAACATACCCGTTCATTCCCATATAATAAGAACTTTTATAAAAAACAATGAAATAACAAAAGCCAATGAACTATTGGGACACACCTATAAAATCAAAGGCAGTAAGATAAAAGGTCAGGGATTAGGTTCAAAAGAGCTGCTCCCTACAATAAATATTGCCCTTTTGCATAATTATGCACTTCCACAAGGCGTGTTTTTTACGAAAACAAACGATAACTTTTCCGTTACGTTCATAGGTAAACGTTCAACTGATGGAAATTTTTCAATAGAAACGCACATATTAAATGGAGAATGGAAAATGGAAAATGGAAAATTAATTAATATTGAATTTTTGCAATTTATAAGAAACAACAGAAAATTCGATGATTTAAAAGAACTTAAAAAGCAGATTTTAAAAGATAAAGAATCGGCACTAAAAAGAATGAAATATTATCAGCATTGATATGCTCATTATCAACGATAAAACCGATAACAAATCGAACTGCATGTTTCCCTCTTTTTTTAAAATTATAAATATCTA
>JALVTJ010000025.1 GCA_027036005.1 Nautiliaceae bacterium | reverse complement strand
TTATCATTAAGACTGTTCAAATCAACATTTTCATCTAAAAATTTTAGCAAGGTATTATAAACTCTCCTATATTTTTGCAGGGTTTTTGGAGCTACTTTTTCTTTACTTTTCAGTTCTATAAAATCCTGAAAACATTGTTTTAATGTATACTTTTCAAATTTATCTTCATCTCCATAAACTTTCTTTTCTATTTTTTCAAGTTTTTGTAATATTAATTGCAATGTTTTTTCATCATAACTAGAATTTTTTAATTCTTCTCTTACCTTGCCAAATTCTCCTTTCTCAATTAATTCTTCATATTTTTTAATAATTTCTTTTATTCTTTTTTTAATGTTCCTGTTTTTATATTTTCCAAAAACGCTCCCAACATTAAGCATCTTTTTTGTATCCATTTTTGTTATCCTCAAATATTTTCTTAAATTATACAAAATTATCAACTTCATGAAATTCGCAAGATACAAATTATCAGTTAAAAGAGATTGTCTTACAGGCTTATTATTAACCTTTACAACAATATAATAAACATTCTTTATTCTTGTAAGGTAGTCTTTATTGTTAGCAAAATAGTTATCAAAGCTCTTGAAGATTTTAGAAGAAAGTCCCGAAATATCGGCATTCTCGGCTACTCTGGCGGAGAGGGCGGGATTCGAACCCGCGGTACCCTAAACGGGTACAACGCCTTAGCAGGGCGCCGGTTTCAGCCACTCACCCACCTCTCCATCGTTTATGGAGTGTAATTATAATAAAAAAATTTATTTAATGCAAGGAAAAAAAGAAAAGGCACTGACTAAATAAAGCGAAACAATTGCAAATTTGAGTAAAGCAAAAGCGTTAAAAAAAAGTATTTTGTTTGAGCCAAGCGAGTTAATGCTTTTTAGCTTTTGCGAAACGGAAAAAAATTTGCACTTCTTGTTAAGTGTTTTTAGTCAGTGCCAAAGAAAATTAATATCTGTGATGAGAACAACTCATATCTGGACTCATCTCTTGGAGGTTTCCCTTAATCAACTTTTTAATGCTCTCTTCCACTATCGGAGATTCACCGTCATAATATACTTTTATTCCTATTCGGTTAAATCCCATTAAAGGGTTAGGTCCTATCCCGCTTACAATCAGAGCATCGGCACCGAGATTTTTTATATTTTCCACAGCATTGCCGCATGCCCCGCCGCTGTGTCCCGGATTTTCGGCAAAACTCACATCTTTTATCTCGTTTCCTTCAATATCCACAATTACATAAAAAGGCGCTTTTCCGAAATGAGCACCTCTTTTTGCCAAAAGCCCATCAGGCGTATTAGTAGGAATTACCACCCTCATTTCAATTCTCCTTTTATTTTTTCCAAAACTTCCAAAGCATTATCTCCATCGCTTTTTCTAACATTAATAATTTTGATTCCGGCTTTTTTCAAAGCTTCTTCCATATTGGGACCGAGCGCTCTAACAACAATATAATCGCACTCTTCTATTTTAGACGCTTTTACGTGTTTGTGATGATGTTCAATCTCATCTGTCGTATGTTCTTCTTGATGATGCTCATGTTCTTTTTCATGCTCTTTTGCATGTGTATTTTCATTAAGCCCCAAAAGTTTAAACTCATTCCCGTCAAATTCAAATATTGCAAAATAAGGGGCTCTTCCCGTCCTTGTAAAAATTTCCAAATTTTCTCCGCTTACCGGCACTGCTATTTTCATATTACTCCTTTTTATTTTAATATACCATAATTTTTGGATTTATACTTCCTTAGGAAGTGTTAATTTTTTATTTTTCAGTATTTTATCCCACATTTTACTGTCTTTCCACTCTTTTTTTATACGTTCGCTGAATTTTATATCTTTTAAATCGATTTTTCCCATATTTTCAAAATTATAGGCATCTTCTCTAAAACATTCGGCATATCCCGTATCTGTTTCATGGACTATAACCGAATGAAGTTTAACTTCTTTTTCTGCATTTTTAAATTCCGTTAAACTTAAAACTTTCTCAATCATTACAAAAAACACCCTGCTAAACTGCTCGGCAGAGGGATTTACAGGCAATTCGATCCACCTTTCGCTAAATTTTTTCGCAAATTCGATATATTCCGTATTATCTTTGCTCCATAATGTTATGGCATGATCGAAACTGTCTATCAAATCTTTTATATAAATTTTCATAAGTCCGAAATCACAGACCATCTGAGCGTTGTCCAAAAAGTTTGATTTTAATTTCACTTCCACTTTATAACTGTGCCCGTGAATTGATTTTGAACATCTTCTACTGATACAATTTCGGACAATATGGGCATTTTCAAATTTAAAAAGTTTTCTTATAATCATTTAAACTCCTCTTTTTTTACCGAAAAGTCTTATATGAATTCTATCTGAATATCTGTATCCATTTTTAAGACAAAAATCAAATACAAAAGGCGCATTATTTTCAAGCTCTTTTTTACTCGCTCCAAGAGGCATACAATAAATAGGCAAATCAATTCCTGCCGTAATATCTTCGATTTCTTTTTTTAAATCTTTATTAATCACAAATTTAAAAAAACTTTTTTTTGCATTTTTGGCTATTTTGTTAATAACCTCTGTTTTTACCCTTTTTTTATATTCTTCATTGCTATTGGAAAGTTTAACACTCATTGCAAAAGCCACTTTTTTAAAAGCCGGAAATTTTTCGAAATCGGGCGAGAGAGTAGCGTTTGTTTCAATCGTAATAGCTCCTTTGAACCATTTTATTATCGGATACAACCTATCAAAATAAAGCCCCGGCTCACCTCCGGTTATTACCAAATCGGGACTGAATTTCAAATATTTCTCAATTTCTTTTTTGATATCTACGATGCTTAAATTTTTCCATTCGTTTTTATATCTTTTATCAACGGCGTAAAAACTATCACACCCCATCTCTCCAAATCCAGAACATGTTAAATTACACCCTCCAACTCTTATAAACACACTCGGATTCCCGACATATTTTCCTTCACCCTGAATAGAATAAAATATTTCACTCACAGGAATAAAATTATTTAATTTTCCATTTTCCATTTTCAATTTTCCATTACTATCCACTTTTTCTCTACTAAAATTTTTTCATTTTTATAAATTCTTCCGATAAACTCATCTCCCCTTTCCACTTTCCCAACTCCTTTTGGAGTTCCGCTCATTATAATGTCTCCATCATCAAGTCCAAAAATTTTATCTATATCTATAACTAAAAATTCCGGCTTATATATCATAAGTTCCATCCCGCCTTTTTGAACTACTTCATTATTTTTAACAACCTCTACCTCTAAATCATTTATATCATTAATTTCTACAAAATCACTAAAAACTGCACTTGCTCTAAACGCCTTACACCTCTCCCACGGAAGTCCTTTTTGTTTTAGTTTGCTTTGAATATCCCTTAAAGTCAAATCAAACCCAAACCCAACGCCTGTTATTTTTTTATTTTTAATTAAAAAACTAATTTCTCCTTCATAATGCATTCCCTCACGATATTTTATTTTCTCACTAATCGAGCTGTTCGGTTTAATAAAATAAACCGGCTCGCTTGGAATTTCGTTATTAAGCTCTTTGATATGCTCTACATAATTCCTTCCCACACATACAATTTTGCAGGGAGTTATTTTTTGATTGTTAAAATTAATCGTTTTCATCCTCAATTTCCGTTTCGCAAAGCCTTGCATATCCTTTTCCGACCCTCACCGCCGGTTCAAAGTCTCCTTCAAAATACATTTTTTTTATTTCGAGAAAAAAAGGAATTGTTGCCATTTCTTCATTTTCGAATGTTCCGTAAAGAGTAGTTAAAAATGCTCTTTTACATCCTTTAACAATCGGAGGAAAATTATTATCGACTTTTTCAAGCTCAATGTCAAATTTTTGGGCTTCGCTTATTTCATGCGGCAAAACTTCTCCCGTTTTATTCATAATTTCCGTCATTTCAAAAGGCACAAGGCAAACACTTGCCTTTTTCGTTTCTTTAATATTTTTGAATGTGTCTTTCGGCTCATCAAAACCTGGCTTTCTTCTTCCGATGCTAACCATCAAAAGCGGCGGTTTTGAACTGATTCCTGTAAAATAACTAAAAGGCGCCAAATTTATAATTCCGTTATTTTCCGTAACAATCCACGCAATAGGACGCGGAATAATATTCTCGGACATTAATTTATATCTCTCTTTTGGTTCTATCTCATTAAAATCAATCAATTCAAAATTCTCCATTTTCCATTCTCCATTCTAAATTTTACACTCCCCAAACACTAATTATAATTGTTCTTTGAGTAGGATAATTCCTATGCTCATTCAAATAAATTCCCTGCCATGTCCCAAGATTAAGCCTTCCCTCGGTTATTGGAATAGTAAGACTAACTCCGAACATAGAAGATTTGAAATGTGCCGGCATATCATCCTCTCCTTCAAGATTGTGATTATAAAAATACCCGTCCGGCACAAGCTTATTTGAAATTTTCTCCATATCGAGTCTAACATCGGGAGAAAAATTTTCGTTAATAGTAAGAGATGCGGAAGTGTGTTTTAAAAAAAGATTCATCATTCCTATATTTATATCGCTTATATCAACTGCGTTTAGAATTTTATCGGTAATTAAAAAAAACCCTCTTTTAGGGGCTTTTATACTAATTTCCTTTTGTCTAAAAATCATCAAGATTCAAACTTCCTTTGGAATAATTTACGACATTTCCTTCAAAAAAGTTTGTTTTCTGGTCGTTAAATGAGCTGAAACTATCAAACCAGCTTATAGGATTTTTAAGCCCGATTTCAGGGAAAAGCAGTTCAAGCCCCATAGCATTTGCCCTTTTGTTTGCAAGATATTTTGTGAATCTATCGATTAATTCTTTACTTAGTCCCAATATTTCATCATTTGTAATATAAAATCCCCAATCTCTTTCAAGTTCATACGCTGCAAAAAGCATCTCTTTTATATGTTTGTAAACTTCCGGTGTGAAAAGCGAAGGAAACTCTTTTTGTATTTCTTTGAAGATATTTGCAAAAAGCGTGGTATGTGTTACCTCATCCCTTTGGATAAACCTGATCATCTGAGCGCTTCCGAGCATTTTGCCCGATCTTGCCAAAACATAAAAAGAAGCAAATCCGTTATAAAAATAAACACCCTCCAAACACTGATTCGCCACAATCATATATATTTTTGCGATATCGTCTCCTTCAAGCGCCTTAGCTCCCCACTCTTCATAAACGTTTCCTATGAATTCGTTTTTTTTGCGAAGATTTTCATCCGCTCTCCACATCTCGTAAATTTCATCCGTATTAAGCGAAATACTATCAACCATAACGGCATAACTTTGCGAATGAAGCGCCTCTTCAAAAGCCTGACGAACCAAACACATATTAACCTCTGGAGCGGTTATCCAAGGATTTACATGATCAGGCGTGTTGTTTGTCTGAATTGAATCCATAAAAATAAGCTGCGCAAGAGATCTATCATACATTCTTTTTTCAGCAGGAAGCAAGTTTCTATACTGTCTCGCATCTTCCGTTAAATCGACTTCCCTCGGAAACCACGTATTTGCAAGCATCATCTCCCACAGATTATAAGCCCAAGGATAAGAGAGCTTATTGAGATTGATAATACCTTCTGTGCACCCATTGATTATTGATGTGGTCGAACCTTTATGCAAAGGACAGTTATAATTAAAAAGTCTTTTTATATGCATTTTTCTCCTTTTTAATTTATTATATCATTTTTTAAAATTTTTTCAGTTTCTTCAAAAGGAAGAGGTTTTGATAACAAATAACCCTGTATATAATCTACACCAAACTTTTGCAAAAGTTCAAGCTGTTCTTTTGTTTCTACACCCTCAGCCACCGTTTTTAAATCCAAATCTTTTATCAGATTAATAATGTTTTTAACAACAGAACGCATTTTTTTATCTTTTACCATACCTCTTATAAAAGAAATGTCTATTTTTATAATATCAAAAGGCAAATCCTTTAATGACGACAAAGATGAATATCCCGTCCCGAAATCATCCATTGAAAGTATTATATTTGAAATTTTTTTTAACTTATCAAGTGTTTCTTTTGCTCTTAACATATCATACATAATCGCTCTTTCTGTTATTTCAATCGTTAAAGGTTGTTTAATGTTTTTAACTGTTTTTTTTATATCATTTAATAAATTTTTATCTTTAAGATCATTTGCCGAAAGATTAATAGAAATTGGCATATTTAGTTTATTAATATAATTTTGTATTTTTTTAAGAGCTGTTTTTCTAAATTCGTATATAAACGGCGAATTTTCGAGCACATCTATAAATTCATTGGGATAAATAACTTTACCGTTTTTATTTATTCTAACTAAAGATTCAAATCCAGCTATTTTTAAATTTTTGGCATAATAATAAGGTTGCAAATAAAAAACAAACATATCCTCTTTTAAGGCTTTTTCTATAAGGGTTTCGGAAAGTATTATCTTATCGGCATAATAATCCATTTTTTTATTAAAAAATTTAATTGTTCCCATTCCTTCACTTTTAGCCAGACTAAGAGCGGTAGAAGCGTTTTGAAGTAAATTTTCTATATTATTGGCATCTTCGGGATATGCCGCTATTCCTGTATTTACAAAAATTTTGATTTTTTCGGAAGCTATTTTGAAAGGCTTTTTAAAACAGTTATGTATTTTTTCCAACACTTCAAGAATTTCTTTTTCATTATCAATTCGTCTGAATATTGCAAACTCATCACTTCCTATTCTTGCAACGACACTTTTTGAACACTCTTTTTTTAATTTTTCAGCTACTTTTTGTAATAATATATCTGCACTATATTTTCCGTAAGTTTTATTTATAAATGTAAAATTATTGATATCAATCAATATTAAAACACCTTTGTGTTTTTCCAAATTCAGTTTTATAAAAAACCCGTCAAGATTATAAAGGGATGTCAAAGGATCTTTTATTTTCGCTTCTTCTAATTTTTCCTCTAAATGTTTTTCTTTTGTTATATCCACAATAACGGCTATTTCAACAAAATCCCCATTAAAAAACATTTTTTCAAAAAAACATTTTGCATATTTAACTGAGTTTTTCCTATAGCATTTATAAAACCCGTTGTAAATTCTCTCCCTTAAATCGCTTAATTTTTTATTTTTCAATTCATCCAAGGAATATCCAATAAAATCCTGAAAAATTTTATTTGCATATAAAATTTTATTTTTAAAAATAATATAACCGATAAACGGTATTTCGTAAAATGTTTTCGAAATATCATAAAATTCTTTGACCTTAAAAAGAGAATCGATTTCAAAATTTATATTATAACTGTTTTTAAAATATTGCTCATTTATCTCTTCAATATTTTCGAAAGATAAAATTGATTTCTTTAAATATAAACTCTCTTTTTTAACCATAAAAAAATGGCTCATTTTTGTTTCGGCCTCTTTTATTATTTTTATATCGGGATTTAATTTATCAAACACCTCTTTATAAACAATACCTATATCAGCTTTTTTTCTCTTAACTTTTTCTATAACTTCTTTTTGTTTATTAACATATGTGATTTTTGTTTTCGTAAAATCAATTTCTTTCAAATAAAGCAATGGAACTATATGAGTTTCTAAATTCACGGTAATAACGGTTATATTTTCTTTTTCTTTCAATTTTCCTATTAATACAAACGAATCAAACTGATCTTTTATTTTAGCTATCGGAATATATCCGTTTTTTTGAAGCTTATACGCAATAACGGGAGAAGCGTAATAAATATCGGGCAAAATTTTATCAAAATTTTCAAGCTCATCGTAATAATCTTTAAAAGTTATAAAATTTATCTTTTTATTTATTTTTAAAGATAGTTCCTCCGAAAAAAATTCCCATTTTTTAAATAACTCCTCTGTTTCGGTATCATGGGGACATATCGCAAAATTAATCATGATAAAAGCCTTCTGAAAAGATAACAATATTATATCATAAAAGAAAAGACTATTGACATCCG
Source organism: Nautiliaceae bacterium (assembly GCA_027036005.1). Classification (GTDB taxonomy): domain Bacteria; phylum Campylobacterota; class Campylobacteria; order Campylobacterales; family Nautiliaceae; genus JALTBU01. Next base: position 118 of record JALVTJ010000025.1, on the reverse strand, counting down.
AAACATTCCACGCTTCTGTCCATAACGTCCTCTTTAACCTCAGGAGATTGGCTTCTTAGATAATAAAACGATTTAATCCCCAATTTCCATCCGAGCATATAAATTTCGTTTAAGTATC
>JALVTJ010000024.1 GCA_027036005.1 Nautiliaceae bacterium | reverse complement strand
TATCATTTCACAAATGTAAAGCCTTTAAAAATAATTTTTGCAGAGGGAAACTGGTATTTAGCAGCTTTGAATGATGATGAGATAAACAATGGATTTAAGTTTTTGAGAATTAATTTTATAAAAGATATAAAAGAGACATCTAAAACATTTAAAATTCCAAAAGAAGTGCTTGAATTTTTAGAAAATTTTCAATCATTTTTTAGCAGATATAAAATTAAGCCGTTTGAAGTAATTTTGGAAGTTGACAAGGAAGTTAAAAGATATTTTAAAGTCAAAAAGTTTTTGCCTTCACAAACCATAATAGGTGAAAATGAAAATTTTTTAATACTTAGATATTATGCAACATCAGAAGATGAAATTTTGCTTATTGTAAAAAAATGGCTTCCATTTATTCGTATAAAATCACCTGAGAGTCTAAAAGAAAAATTAAAAAAAGATTTAAAAAATTATATAAAGGTTATTAAATGAAAATGTTTTTACTTTTTTCTCATAAACTCACACCTGAGCAGATAAAAGAGGCAAAAGAGAATTTAGGAATTGAAGAGTTTATATACTTACCAAAAGAGTTACAGGAGAAATTTTCAAATATACCGCCTGAGATTGATGATATAAAAGAATATTCAAAAATTTTTATTGATTTTTTGGAAAAAAATGCTTCAAATGAAGATTATGTTTTAATTCAAGGGGATTTTGGAGTTGTGTTTTGGGTAGTGGAATATTGCAGGAAAAATAATTTAAGAGCAATATATGCTACTACTAAAAGGTTTGTAAAAGAGAAAAATATTGATGGAAAAGTTGTGAAAATTAGCGAATTTAAACATATTATATTTAGATTTTATTTTATGGATAGAGTATGAAAAAACGACTTGCATACTGGATAAGTCTATTTGTTTTGGCTATTTTGGCGGATATTTTTATGCCGAGGATTACGGAAAATGAGATTTTAAAAGTTGTTTTAATTGTTTTTGGTGCGGGTGGAATTATTTTGGCTATTATTTTAAATTCGATTGCGGGTAGGACGCTTAAACTTTACGGACATCAAATTCAAACAAAAAAATTTTCTTCTCCTGATAAGTTTGTGGATGTTGGGATATATTCTTGTATGAGACATCCGGGACAGTTTGGGAATATCATTTTGCTAATTTCTATTACAATGCTTAGCGGTAAGATATGTGCCGTGTTTTTTGGAGGATGGCTTGCATTTTTAGGAGTTTTGTTTATTTTGTTTGTGGAAGAGCGAGAGGCAATTAAAAAATTCGGTGAAGAATACTGCGAATATATGAAAAACACACCTCCTTTTTCATTAAAATGTTTACCAGTCTTTAACTTCTTTTTGAGGTAATATTTCCACGTAAAAATAATTATCTTTCGAATCCATAACGGGATAGGTTTGATAATAAATCCAGCCGCTTAATTCTTGTTTCTTTTTGTTATAATGTATTCCGTAGCTCAAATAGCCGTTTATCAGATTGATAAAAAAATTGTCAAAATCCCCGGGTTTATAAACTTTTGCGCTGATTTTTGCTTTGCATAAATTTCTGCCTACTTGTTTAGTGTCCCACCAAACAATATTGGATTTGTCAATTTTGAATTTTGAAGTTGCATTTTTTTCTATTTCATCATTAAAAAGATTATTGTTAATAATGTTTTGTGCAAGTGAGATAGCGTCCGGATCATCACAACTAATGCTGCGAGCGGCGTTTTGTTTCAGATTGAAGTTACAACCGCTAAACAGTAGCCCTAAAAAAATCAAAAAAACACCCTTTTTCATTTTCGCTCCTTTTTAAAATTATATTAAAATTATATTAAAATTACGTAAAAAAAAGGAGAAAAATGAAACTTCAAAAAATAGGAATATTAAAACAAC
>JALVTJ010000023.1:24306-36244 GCA_027036005.1 Nautiliaceae bacterium | reverse complement strand
AAGGCACCGTAATGGTTTTGTTTATATTTATAACGGCGATATAAGGTTTGGTTATTGGCGTTGGAGGTAAAATAGTTTTTTTAAAAAATACAAAAAGAGCGATTATTTCAGCCAAAACCAATAAAATTACACCAAAAAGAACCGCTTTTTCTTTTAAGGCTTTGATTTTGAAAATTTTAAGCTCGGCCTTTAATTTTTCGTTTTCAGTTTGAAATTCATTTTCCATTTACATCCTTTTATATAGTGTTAAGTGCTAAGTGATTAGTGTTGAGTTATGAGTTTTGAATTTGACATTTAACTCAACACTCAATACTCAAAACTCGGAACCCCTCCATTTTTCATTCTCCATTTTCCATTTATATTCTTACCTTATCTTAATGCTTAGTATCGCAATTATATTCATAATTAATGCGATTATCCAAAATCTTATTGTAACTTTGTTTTCCCTCCATCCCATTTTTTCAAAATGGTGATGAATCGGAGCCATTAAAAAGATTCTTTTGCCGGTTGTTTTGAATGAGCCTACCTGTAACATTACGGATAGAGTTTCCATAATAAAAACGAACCCTATAAAAAAGAGCAATATTTCGCTCTTTGCAAAAATCGCCAAAAGGGCTATGATTGCGCCAATGCTTAAACTCCCGGTATCTCCCATAAAAACTTCCGCTGGATTTGCATTATACCACAAAAATCCGAGCAGTGCTCCTATTAAAGAAGATGTGATAATAACTCCTTCTCCAACACCTTTTTCAAAAGGTAAGAAAAGATAATGACTAAAAATTGCATTTCCCATTAAATATAAAAATATACTCAAAGTAAAAAAAGCCAAAACGCTTGGCATTGTCGCAAGTCCGTCAAGCCCGTCGGTAAGATTTACCGCATTGCTTATGCCTACAATTACAAATGTCCAAAAAAATATTGCGAAAAATTTCATATTAAATAACGGATGTTTGTAAAAAGGTATATAAAAATAAGTATCAAAATGATGAAAATATAATATTAAAGATATAAAAAATGCGGCTATTGTTTGTAAAATGAATTTTTGTCTTGCGCTGAGACCCGCTCGGTTGTCATTGCTTTTTGCTTTTGAAATATCATCGATTATTCCTATTATCATAAATAAAATCAGTGTTAAAATACTTAAAATGACATAGAAGTTAATTTTTGCACATAATACTATGGCAATTAGGGAACTTGAAATAAAAACAATTCCTCCCATTGTTGGTGTTTTGCTTTTTTGTTCATGGGTTTTGGGAGCAAGAGAGTATATGGGTTGAGTAAATTTACTTTTTGCTTGTTTTATATATTTAGGCATTAAGATAACCGTTAATAAAAAAGAAAAGAAAAAGGCTATAATGGCTCTTACCGAAATATAATGAAATATATTAATATCGAAATGCGAATACAAAAAATATAACATATTTTGCCTTTTTTAGATAAAATTGTATCAAAAAAGGATGAAAATGACTTTTAGCGGTAAAAATGTTTTAATTACGGGTGCAAGCAGAGGAATTGGCGCTGAAATAGCGAAAGTTTTGGCTGGTTATGGGCTTAAAGTGTGGATTAATTATAAAAGCAGTGCCGAAATGGCGGATAAATTAAAAGAAGAAATTGAAAATAACGGCGGAAATGCGGCTGTAATAGGATTTGATGTAAGCGATGAAAAAACTTTTGTGGATGCAATAAAAACCATTATTGAGGCTGATGGAGAGCTTGGATATCTTGTTAATAACGCCGGAATAACAAACGATAAACTGGCAATGAGAATGAGTGTGGAGGATTTTAAAAAGGTTATCGATGCGAATTTGACTTCTACATTTATAGGATGCAGGGAAGCGATAAAGGTAATGAGCAAAAAAAGATTTGGTGCTGTTGTGAATATTGCAAGTGTAGTAGCCGAAAGCGGGAATATAGGGCAGGCTAATTATGTAGCAAGTAAAGGCGGAATTATTGCTATGACCAAAACGTTTGCTCTTGAAGGTGCTGCGAGAAATATCAGATTCAACAGCGTAACTCCCGGATTTATAGATACGGACATGACAAAAAATCTACCTGAAAAAGTTAAACAAGAGATTTTAAATAAAATTCCCCTAAAAAGACTTGCAAATCCAAAAGAAGTGGCAAATGCGGCAGCTTTTCTTTTGAGCGATGAGGCAAGCTATATTACCGGTGAAACGCTGAAAGTAAACGGCGGAATGTATATGTAAAAGAAAATGAAAAACGGAAAATGGAAAATTTAAAAAATTTATGGTAAAATGCGAAAAATAAAAAATAAAGGAGAAATAATGGCATTATTTGATGAAGTAAAAGAAGTAATAGTTGAACAGCTTAATGTGAGTCCCGATGAAGTAAAGCCTGAGGCTAAATTTGTAGAAGATCTTGGAGCAGATAGTCTTGATGTTGTTGAAATGATAATGGCTCTTGAAGAAAAATTCGAAATAGAAATCCCTGATAGCGATGCGGAAAAAATTCAAACGGTTCAAGACGTAGTGGATTATATAGAAAAAGCGAAAGCTTAATTTTTCCCTTTTTTTGGGGAAAGTTTCAGTGAAAAATGTAAAATGAAAAAATATGCCTAATATAAAATGGCAATATTCGTATAAATTGTATGCGATTTCATTTTTCATTTTTCACTTTTAATTAAAACAAAAGGAAATTAATGAGAGTTGTAATAACTGGTATAGGTATGATAAATGCAGTTGGATTAAATAAAGAAGAGAGTTTTAATAATATTATTGCTGGAAAAACAGGTATTGACAGAATCACACATTTCAATCCGGACGGTTTTGCTTCGCAAATAGCAGGAGAAGTTAAAGGATTTGATCCTAAAACTATTATGAATCCAAAGGAAGTAAAAAAAGCAGATAGATTTATTCAATTCGGTCTTGCAGCGGCAAAAGAAGCTATGGCCGATAGTGGGCTTGAAGAGTATGATTCGAATAGATTTGGAGTTAGTGCTGCAAGCGGAATAGGGGGGCTTCCTGTTATAGAAAAAGCAAGTGTTACTGTCGAGACAAGAGGTCCTAGAAGAATTTCTCCGTTTCTTATTCCGAGTGCTCTTGTTAATATGCTCGGAGGTTTTGTATCAATCGAATATACATTAAAAGGGCCTAATCTTGCAAGTGTAACTGCTTGTGCAGCTGGAACACATGCAATAACCGAAGCTTTTAAAACTATAAAAGCGGGAATGGCCGATAAAATGATAGTTGTAGCCGGGGAAGCTTGTATATGTCCTGTTGGAGTTGGAGGATTTTCCGCTATGAAAGCGCTTTCAACAAGAAATGACGAACCTCAAAAAGCCAGCAGACCTTTTGATTTACAAAGAGACGGTTTTATAATGGGTGAGGGAGGAGCATGTCTCATTTTAGAAAAATATGAAGACGCCGTATCCCGTGGAGCTAAAATATATGCTGAAATTATAGGGGTAGGGGAGAGTGGTGATGCTAATCATATTACAACTCCGGCTCCTGGCGGCGAAGGTGCTTTGAGGGCTATGAAAATGGCTTATGAAATGGCAGAAAAACCGAAAATCGATTATGTCAATGCTCACGGAACTTCAACAAAATATAATGATCTTTATGAAACAATGGCAATTAAAGCACTATTTGGCTCAAAAGAAAAATGCCCTCCTGTTAGTTCAACAAAAGGTGCGACCGGACATTGCCTAGGAGCTGCCGGAACAATAGAAGCTGTAATTACTCTTATGGCAATGGAGAGAAATATTATGCCTCCTACGATTAATTATGAAGAACCTGATCCTGAGTGTGATTTGGATTATGTGCCAAATAAGGCAAGAGAGGCCGAAATAAATATTGCTATGAGTAATTCATTTGGATTTGGAGGAACAAACGGGGTTGTTATATTCAAAAAAGTAAAATAAAAGGTTTATTTTGGCGGTACTTGATTTTGAAAAGAAAATAGAAGAGATTAAAGAGCAAATAGATCTTGCAAAAATAAAAGGCGATACTCACGCCGTTGATACTTTGCAAAAAGAACTTGATAAAGAAATAGAAAAAACATTCAAAAATTTATCTCCTTATCAAAAACTTCTTCTTGCACGTCATCCCGACAGACCTCACGCTATTGATATAATTAATTTGATTATGGATGAAAAATATGAAATTCATGGAGATAGACAATTTAGAGATGATGCAGCAATTGTCTGTTTTATTGGTATGATAGATAATGAAAAATGTGTTGTAATTGGCGAAGAAAAGGGTAGAAATACAAAAGAAAAAATAAAAAGAAATTTCGGAATGCCTCATCCTGAAGGTTATAGGAAAGCTCTTAGATCTGCCAAATTAGCAGAAAAATTTGACTTGCCTATACTCTTTTTAGTTGATACTCCGGGGGCATATCCCGGAATTGGTGCGGAAGAGAGAGGACAAAGCGAAGCGATTGCAAGAAATTTATTTGAGCTTTCACGAATAAAAACGCCTACAATTAGTATTGTTATAGGAGAAGGCGGAAGCGGAGGAGCTCTTGCAATCGGAGTTGCCGATAAATTTGCAATGCTTAAATATTCGGTGTTTAGTGTAATTTCACCAGAAGGTTGTGCAAGTATTCTATGGGGTGATAATACAAAAGCCGAAATAGCTACAAAAGCTCTTAAAATTTCCGCTCAGGAGCTTAAAAAACTCGGACTTATAGATGATATAATAGAAGAGCCTATTGAAGGGGCACATAGAAATTATGAAAAAACTGCTGAGAATATAAAAACATATTTTTTAAATAATATAAAAGAGCTTAAACTTCTCGATAAAACCTCCCTTTTGCAAAAAAGATTTGAAAAATATCTTAATTACGGCTCTTTTGAAGAGAAATAACCTTTTATAAAGGTTTGAAATGAAAAAAATAGGATTTATAGAAGCATTTAGCATAGGTGTAGGCGGAATGGTTGGTGGGGGTATTTTTGCCGTTTTGGGTTTAACAATTGATCTTGCAAAAGGTGCCGCTCCGATATCTTTTGCAATAGCAGGGCTTATTGCTTTAATTACCGCTTATTCCTATGCTAAATTATCCGTTCGTTTTCCAAGTGAAGGAGGGACGATAGAATTTATAGTTCAGGCATTTGGTAATAATCTTTTTTCAAGTTCAATTAATAATCTATTGCTTATGAGTTATGTTGTAATGCTCAGTCTTTATGCTTTTGCGTTTGGAAGTTATGGCAGTGCGTTACTAACCGGAAAAGACATAATATGGCTTCATAAATTTTTAGCGGCAAGTGTTATTTTGTTTTTTGTGTTTATAAATCTTTTTGGTGCTTATCTTACCGGTAAAACAGAAGATATTATGGTTTTTATTAAAGTTATTATTTTATTGATTTTTATTGTTATAGGATTGAAAACTTTTCATTCAGAACAACTAAAACCTCAATATTGGACGCCTCCTCTTTCTTTTATATCAGGAGGGCTTATTATATTTTTAGCATACGAGGGGTTTGAACTTATTGCAAATGCTGCAAAAGATATAAAAGACCCCAGCGTTTTACCAAAAGCTTTTTATTCAAGCGTTATTTTTGTAATTATTCTTTATGTAACTATTGCAATAGTAACTATTGGAAATGTCAGTTTTGAAGTGGCTAAGAGAGCAAGCGATTATGTTTTGGCTATTGCGGCAAAACCAAGCTTAGGGCAGTTTGGATTTATTTTAATAGGAATAGCAGCTATTCTTTCAACCGCAAGCGCTATAAATGCTACAATTTATGGAGCTGGAAGGGTAGGGTATTTGGTAGCAAAATTTGGAGAAATTCCAAGAACTTTTGAAGAAAAAGTTAAAAATGGATATGAAGGAATGATTATAATAGGCTTACTTGGAGTTATTTTTGCAATAAGTTTTAATGTTGAAAATATTTCAATAGCTGGAAGTTTGGGGTTTTTAATAGTTTTTAGTTTAGTGAATTTATCAAATTTCAGGTTATATAAAGAGACAAATTCCAATAGAATAATTCCGCTTTTTGGATTTTTATTAACTTCGATTTCCGCTGTTATCTTGGTGATTTATAATTTTATTCATAATCCCTCAAATCTTGCAAATGCTGCAATAGCTATTTTTGGTGTGGTAATGTTTACTTATCTTTACAAAAAAATTGAAAATCATTCATTGAAAAGATATCTTGATAAAGATTTGGAAGCCAAGGAAGTTTCAAGTAAAATGTGAGAGGAATTAATCCTCCCATCTTCTCCCAAAGCCTCTGCCATATCCCATTCCTCTTCCACGGCCGAAACCTCTTCTAAAACCGTATCCCATACTTCTGCCATATCCCATTCTTCTGCCAAATCCTCGTCCATAACCAAATCCTCTGCCAAAACCTCTTTCAAAATCATAATCTCTTTGTTCATTATTTTCAAATCTTGTTACTTCTCTCATACCATCCTCCTTAATTTGATTTAAAACTTCTTCAATATTTTTTTCATCGGTTTCATAAGCTCTTATTCCTTCAAATTCAAGATTTCTAATCATACCTTCACCAAAATCCCTGCTTATTAGCACATCTACTCCTGCTTCGGCTAAAAGCGGAGGAATTACTCTTCCAGTTCCAAGGCCTCTTTGACCCTCTTCGGTATTTTTCAAATCAAGATGCTCTTCTTGAATTCTTTTCATAATAGGGTTTTCTATATAAAATTTTTCATCTGTATTGGTGTCAACTATCAAAAATCCTTTTGCAAGTCCTATATGGTTTGCAATTGTTTGTTGATTGTTTGTTGGAAATGCTACTTTCATTGTCTCCTCCTTAAAAGTTTTCTATTTCAATAGCTTTGCCTAAGATTAAGGCGGTTGCTATTTTTTTTCTTGCAGAACTTAAAATTCTGCTGAACGTCGCTCTTGAAATTTCCATTTGATTGGCTGCGTCTTCTTGATATAACCTTTCAAAATCCGCAAGCCTTATGGCTTCAATTTCATCTTTGCTTAAAATCACTTCTTCAAGTTTTTTGTTTGGAATACCACACGGTTTAAAACATTTATGATGAAAATTTCCTCTAATTCTTCTTCTAACTCTTCTTGGCATTTGAAATCCTTTTGAACATATGTCCAATGAAATTATATAACTTTTTTGAACATATGTCAAGAAAAATTTGGTATAATTTTATAAAAAAGGACATTATGCTTTTATCTTCATCTATTTTTATAATAACTTTAATTTTAATTCTTTATAAACCGAAATATATGGGTTACAGCGCCGTTTTTATGGCTGTTGTAGCCGTTGTTTTAAAAACGGTTTCATTAAAGGATGTAATTGAAGTTATAGATATTGTATGGGATGCAACTTTTACTTTTGTAGGCATAATAATTTTGTCTTTGATTTTGGATGAGATAGGATTTTTTAACTGGGCGGCTATAAAAATAGCAAAGCTCTCCCATGGTAGAGGATATTGGATGTTTATAAATTCAATGCTTTTAGGCGCTTTTATTTCTGCTTTTTTTGCAAATGATTCAGCGGCACTTATTTTAACACCCATATTGCTTTCAAAAATGAAACTTTTAAAACTTAATATAAAAACTTTACTTGCTTTTATGTTTGCAGGTGGATTTATCGCTGATAGTGCTTCTCTTCCTTTTGTATTTTCAAATCTCACAAATATCATCACAGCAGATTATTTTCATATAGGTTTTATTGAATATGTTAAAAATATGTTATTGCCTTTTGTAGCGAGTGTTGTTGTATCTATTGCCGTTCTTTTTTTATTTTTCAAAAAAGATATTCCAAAAAAAATAGATATAAATTTACTTCCAGAAGCTAAAAGCGTTATCAAAAACCAAAAACTTTTTATGTTTAGTTGGTTTTTTTTAACTTTTTTATTTATCGGATATATAATAGGAGATTTATATCATATTCCAGTAAGCTTTTTTGCGCTTGGAGGTGCTTTTGTCTTTTTATTTATTGCATATTTTTCAAAAGTGGTATCGTTTAGCGGTATTGTTAAAAACGCTCCATGGCAGGTTTTGTGGTTTAGCATCGGGCTTTATATAGTGGTGTTTTCTCTAAAAAATGCAGGGCTAACTAATTATTTGCATATGCTAATAAAAAATTCAAATCTCTTGCAGATAGGATTTTTAAGTGGGATTTTAAGTGCTTTTTTAAATAATCTTCCGAGTGTAATGTTGATGGACATTGCATTAAAAGGACAAAATCATTTATTCGTATATGTAAATATAATTGGAACCAATATAGGCCCTAAGCTTACGCCTTTTGGTTCTCTTTCAACTCTTCTTTGGTTGAAAATTCTTGAAAAAAACGAAATTAAGATAACCTTTTGGCAATATACAAAATTCGGCGTTTTGATAACTCCTATTGTTTTATTTTTGACATTATTAGTGTTATATTTATAAAAGGTTAAAAATAAATACATTTATTATTCCAATAACAAACACCCACAAAATATTAAGTTTAAAATATTTAACCGCTATAAATGCAAAAACGGCGTAAACAAAGCTTAACGGAGTTGTTAGAGCCGCTTTTCCAAGGCTTAAAGCCACAAAAAAAATCATTCCTGTAAACGAAGCAAGGATGGATTTTAATATTTTTTGGATAAAACTTAAATGTTTTATTTTTTCATAAATTTCACTCATTAAAATCGTATAAAAAAACGAAGGATAAAAAATTCCGATAGTTGCAAGCAAAGCTCCTGTGATTTTAGCTACTTTGAAGCCAATAAAGGTTGCCGTAATTAAAAACGGTCCCGGAGTAATCTGACCGAATGCAATGCCATCGGTAAATTCTTTTAAGCTCATCCAATGATTTTTTAATACCACATCTTCAAGTAAAGGTAAAATTGTCATTCCGTTTCCAAAAGCGACTGCTCCGACTTTAAACATTTCAAAAAGTATTTTGCTTTTAAAATATCCGTAAATTAAAAGTGTCAAAAATAAAATTCCGCTTACAATTATTGGTAAATAATTTATTTTTTTATTGCTTTTTTCTTCATTTTGTGGTGCTTTAAAAAATATTGAACCTAAAAAAGCAAATAAAATCACATAAAAAGCATTTATTTTATAAAGCATTAATATAAATGAAACTCCGGCTATATTTGCGCTTATTTTATCTTTTACATATTTATTTCCAAAATCAAGTGCCACTTTTATGATAATACCTATTACTATTGCTTCAAGTGCAGTAAAGAATGGATGAATATAAGATGTTTTGCCATAATGAAAATAGATAAAAGATAAAATTAGCATAATAACAAATGAAGGTGTTAAAAACGCAAAAAAAGCTAAAAATGCGCCAATTATACCTTTTAGTTTGTAAGCAATATAAATGGCTAAATCGACGAAAATTGGTCCGGGATAAAGTTCTACCATTGCCAAAGCTTTATCTATCTCTTCATCGCTTAGCCACTTTTTTTTATTATTTAGTTGTTTAAGCTCTTCAAGCATTGCCATACTGTAAGCGGTAAATCCAAGTAGGAAAAAAGAGAAAAAAAGTTCAAAGAGGCTAGGTCTTATTTTATTTTGCACTCTTTTGCTCTATGTTTTTTAATTTCTTCGATTCTTTGTTTGATGTCTTTTAGCATTTCATATTCTTCCGAATTTGTTTTGTGATGTTTTTCCATTTTTTTTAATTTTTCATTTACTATTTCTTCCCACTCGTTTATTATTTCATCCGGAATTTTACAATCTTCCGTCGCTTTTTCTTCGTTTTCTATTAGCCAATCAGCTATTTTTTTTAAAATATGTAACATATTTTTCCTTTATAATAATTTAAATAACATTTTTATTGCAAGCAAGAATAAAACAACTGCAATAAGCTTTTTTATCTGAGATGGAGTTAAACGATAGTGCATAATAAAATCACCCAAATATCCCCCGATTATTGCAGCAATAGTAACTATACCAAGTAAAATCCAATCCATATGCACAAATGAAAGATATGTGAAAAATCCACCCAGAGTAGAAAAAGGGATTACAAAACTAACAGCATAAGCCGCCTTTTTTGCATCATATCCAAGCAATATCAAGCAATATTAAAATAGGCATAATAAGGCTTCCACCGCCAACTCCTATAAGACCTGACAAAAAGCCGACACTTGCACCTATTACATACAAAACCCAAGTTTTTGTATATGAAAATTTTGCTTCTCTTTTTGTAAAAATCAAAAGAAAAGCACAAGTAATTATAAATAATGTAAGTAGCCATTCCACCAATTCTTTCGGAACATATTGAGAACACCAAGCTCCAATTGGAGTTGCAATTAAAATAGAAATTACAAGTGGTAGGGCGAATTTGATATCAAGCACACCTCTGAAAAAATTCATTATAGATGCTGTGATGGTTGATGCCGAGTTAATAAAAAGCCCTATGGCTTTTGCAAGATTAAGAGGCATTCCTATAACAGTAAAAATAGGAACAAGTCCTATTGCGCTTCCAACTCCGCCCATTGAAAAAATGGTCGAAAAAATCAGCGTTAAGAAAAAATAGATCGTATAATAAATAATTTCATGACTCATGTTTAACTTCTTTCATATAATCTCTTGCTTTATCTCCTCTGAAATAATCTACAAGTTTAAGCATTCCGTCCGTTAGATATTTGGCTCTGTATCCTTTTAATTTCAAAAATAATCTTGCTATTTCAGACCTATCATAATGAGGGCACATAGTAACGACAATTTTGTTTTTGTCAATTTCATTTAATCTATCAGGCAGTTCGTTTAGAGGAATATGCTTTCCAATCCCCACATGCCAAGCTTCGTATTCTTCTTTAAATCTAATATCGATTAACTCGATTTCTCCCTTTTTATATCCTTCAAGAAGCTCGGGGATTTGAATTTTCATCTCTTTTCTTTCATTGTAGTCAAAATTTCTTAGATATTCGTCAAAATTCATTTTTTCTCCTTATAATTTTTTGTTTATTGTCGTCTCTATTGTATTCAACTTGAAAAGTTGTATGGGTTATGTGAAATTTTTGCATTTCTTTTTCCAATTTATCAATTAGTTTTGAAACTTCCTCAGCGTTTAAATTTTCATTTAAATCAATATGCGCTTCAAGGAAAATATCGTGTTCATTTAACTGCCAGATATGAATATGATGAATGTTTTTAATTTTTTCATTTTTTTCAATCTCTTTAATTACTTCATCTAAATTAATATTTTCCGGGCTATATTGCATCAAAATTTTGGTGCTGTCTTTTACAATATCAAAAGCCGAATAAATCAGATAAATTGCTATTAAAAGTGAAATTACTGCATCAACCGAATAAATTTTAAAATAATAAATTAAAACACCGCCAATAATTACCGCAATACTTGTTGCTACATCTGTAAGTAGATGTAAATAAGCAGCTTTAATATTTAGGTTACTATGCGAATCATCCTTAATAAGTAAAACACTTGCACCATTTAAAATTACACTAAGCAGACCAAATCCAATAACCCATATTGATTTAATATGTTCAGGATAGATAATTTTATGCACGGATTCAACTATTAAAAAAACACCGATACCGATTAATACGGACGCATTAAAAAGAGCAGCTATAATTTCTGCTCTTTTTAATCCAAAAGTATTTTTTTCATTTGCCGCTTTACCAGATAATCTGTTTGCAATATATGCAATAATCAAAGCCATTACATCACTAAAATTATGTAAAGCATCACTGAGTAATGCAAGGGAATTAGAAAAAATTCCCCCGATAATTTCAGCAATGGTAATGATTAAATTTAAAATTATCGTTATAAAAAGCTTTGCTCCGCTAACGGGATGGTGATGATGTGCCATTAATCTACCTTAATATCTTTTGCTCTGCCACCTTTTAATCTTTTCATAAGATCCAAAAGTCCTCCTAAGAGAATTTTGGCATCAAATCCTTTTTCTCTTAAAAAAGCTACCGCAAACGAGCTTCTTCCAATCCCGGGACAAGCACAAACGATTATTTTATCTTTTGGCAATTTTTCATATTCTTTTTTCAGAGTTTCCGGATCCATATCAATTGCAAAAGG
>JALVTJ010000023.1:15369-24206 GCA_027036005.1 Nautiliaceae bacterium | reverse complement strand
TTTCAAAAATTTTTTTTATTTCTTCTGCTTGAATAAGCCCTTCAAACAAAAGTTTCCCATCCAAAAACACACTTGGATCCCCGCCTCCACCCATATCGATGCATTTTTTTGCATCGTTTTCATAAAAAACTTGAAGTCTTAGGGGCATATGTTTTAGAGTGCACATAATTCTTTTTGATATTTTTAGCGTTTCAATTTTGCTTCCGCAAATGCTAAGCACAAACAAAGGCCATTTTGCGTGGTCTTCGTTTAAAATTTCTCCTTCATTTAAAGCATAACAGAAATCATATGTCATTTTTCTATTTCTTCTTCAATTTTTTCAAATACATTCGTTTTTTTATTTTCTGGATCAGTTGCATAAGCAAGCATTGGCACATAAATAAGTGTCAAAATCGTTCCTATCAAAAGACCTCCTATTGCAACGTCTGATAAAGGAGACAATCTTTCAAGTCCGACCGCTTCTTCAAGTGCAATTGGTATCATACCGGCAATTGTTCCAAATGCTGTCATAAATACGGGTCTAAATCTAACCCTGATTGATTGAAGAGCGGCTTCAAAAGGTCTATTGCCCTCAGCTTTAAATTCTTTATAAAAATCAATTAACAATACGGCATTTTTGATAATAATTCCGAATAAAAGTAAAATTCCGACCATACTAGGCATACATGAAGGTTTGTGAGCTATTAACATTGCCCATCCCGCACCTATCATTGAAAGAGGCAAAACAACTATCATGATTAACGCAAGTCTTAAAGAACGGTAAACAACCATTAATGTTAAAATCAACATTACAACACCGATTCCTATTGATTTAATGAGCCTGCCAAACGCATCGTGCATCTCTTCTATATCACCTACCTGATGATAATTTGTTATTCCGTGTTGATGTAAAATTTTATTTGCATCGGCTGTAATTTTACTAACAGGTCTTAGTGATCTGTAACCTTCGACATCTATGGCATATTGTAAATCATATCTATCTATTCTATTGTATGTAAAATCAGTTTTTATTTTTGCGAGTGCATCAAGAGGCACAACTCCTTTTGGAGTGTTTATTAATAATAATTTTAATGTTTTAAGATTTTTTTCATAATTTTTATTAAATCTTATTCTGATAATTTGAGGATCCATTGACGAAATACTTGCAATTATACTAACAGGTTGATCCCTAAGTGCAATTTGAGATAAAATTTGAAGTGGAGTAACACCGTAACTTAACGCTTTATTATTATCAATTATTACTCTTGCTTCAAGAAAATCTTTATCCCAGCTTGTTTTTATTGTTGTAAGTCCTCGAACATGATATAATAATTTTTCGGCTTCGTGAGCCAATTTTGGCAGATTTTCATAATTATCACTTCTAAATTGAACATCAAGAGGAGCTTTAATAGTTGAAAGTGCCGTTGCACCGAAATCAAATACGGCTAATTTTTTAACTCCTTGAAGCTCGGCCAATTTATTTCTAACTTCATTTTCGAGTTGCCATAATGTTTTTTTTCTATGAAACCTGTCAACTGCAATAATTGTCATACCAATGCTATTACCGCTTCCGCCACCTCCAATTGATAAAACACCTTTTTCTGTTCCGATTGCAATTGAATCTCTAACAAGCCAAGGTTGTTTTTTAAGCCATGCTATAAACGGTTTTAGTCTGTTGATTGATTCATCTGCATTTACATTTGAAGAAAATTCCATACTTACTTTCATAATACCGGTATCCATAGGAGGCATTACATCTCTTCCTATTGTAGGCATTACGTTTTTAAGAGTCATTACCAGTGTAAAAACAGCTGTAAACATTATTAAAAATCTTCTAAGAGGCCAAAATCTACCGTTTGAGAATTTAATTATTCCTAAATATGCAGGAATTAATTTGGCAAATGTATTTTGATAAAATTTTTCAAACCAAATTTCAATTTTTATTTTTTTAATGTTTCCATTTTTATATAAATATTTTGCTAGCCAAGGAATAAATGTTATTGATAAAAAGTATGAAATTAAGAGTGCAACTATAACTGTTTCCATTAAAGGTCTAAATATTTTTTGTGGAAATCCTCCCGCAAACATTAATGGAAAAATAATTGCAATTGTTGATATACTACCTGCAAATACCGGTTTTATAACTTCTTTTGTTCCATTTACTATTGCATTTGGATCTTTTTCTTCAAGATGTCTTTCTATATTTTCAAGCACAACAACCGCATCGTCAGTTAGCATTCCAAGAGCCAAGATGATTGCAGTATAAATAACAATATTAAGTCCTTGCCCTGTTAAATAAAGAAATGCAATTGTTCCAAAGAAAACCATTGGAATTGAAAGACCTGCGGCGACAAGAGCTCTTATATTTCCGAGAAATACAATAATTACAAGAAGAGTGTAAATAATGGCGTCACGTAAAGCTTCAAGCATATTTATATTTGCAGTTTCAATTAAATCTCTTTGTGTATCGGAAATCTTAATATTTATATTAGGATATTTTTTTGCAATTTGCTTCATAATAGCCCTTGCAGCATTGCTGGTTGCGATAACATTTCCGCCAGGAGCTCTTAGAACTGAAATTGCAATTGCTCTGTGATTATCGCCTATATAAGCGGTATTATTGGTTTGATATGTCCATTTTACTTTTGCAATATCACTTAGTTTTATATTAGGAGCAATAAAAATATTTTTTAATTGCTGTATCTCTTTTTTCTCACCATAATAACTTAATGTATAAAAATTATCTTTTGTTTTCATAAATCCAATAGGAGTGTTTTTTACAATTGTTCTTATAGCTCCTATAATTTTACTTAAAGACAAATCATATTTTTTAAGTATTTTGGGATCTATTTTTATCATAATAGCACTATTATAACCACCGAATATTTCTACATTTCCTATATTAGGATTTGATAAGAGTTTAGGCTCTATAAAAGAGCTTGCGATTTTTCTTATTTCCGGTAAAGTAATTGAACTGTTTTTTGGAGAAAGTGCAAATACATCAACAGGCAAAGTAAAATCTCCTACAAGATAAATTGCAGGAATTGCATTTGGAGGAAGTTTGTCTCTAATTCTATTTAAGGCGTTACTTACATCAACAGCAGCACCTTGAAGTGATTTTGTATATTTAAAAACAACATGCACAATCGAAAAGTTAGGAACGTTGGTAGAACGAATTTCATAAACATTGCTTAATGTCCCCATCTCTTTTTCTATTGTTTTAGATACGGTATTAGCCACAACATCTGCACTTGCACCAGGCACGGTGGTAAATATTACTACTTCCGGACGGTTTGCATCAGGGAAAAGATTTTTAGGCATTTTAATAAGGCCTATAACCCCGAAAACAAACATACCCAAAATTATAGCCCATAAAAAATGACTTCTTTTGTAGAAATATTCAAACATTTACTATCCTTTTTAATTTTCCATTTTTCATTTTACATTTTCAATTTTTACAGGATATCCCGCTTTGATTTTTAATAATAAATCCGGATTGGCTTCAATTATTTCAGGTAATTTTTTTGAAACGACTACGCCTTGTTCACCGGTTGCTAAAATGTTTATTTTTATAGGATGTCCGTGTTTGTCAAAAACATAATTTTTGCCATTTACACTAAGTATTGTATTAAAAGGTATTAAAGTTGCTTTTCCATCAAATGTTACAACATTAATATCGACTTTTTCTCCCGTAACTAAATCAGGGTCTTTCACATCGGCTTTATAAACTGGTATTCCGTTAAAAGTGGAATGTAGAGGTATTAATTTATATGTTTTGTTTTTGTAAATTATTTCTTTATAATTGTCTACCAAAGGTATGAATAAATAATTTCCGGAATTAGATGCTATTTTTAAAATCGGTTTTCCCGGAAACGCATTATCCCCTTTATTTAAAAATTTGGCACTTACAATCCCGTTTACATTTGATTTTATTACTGCATAATTAAGATCGTTTAGAATATCTTTTTTTAAAGCTTTTAAAGAATTTAATTTGTTTTTATCGGCTTTTAATTTTGCTTTTAAACTAGCAAGTTTTGCACTTTCAAGATTATATTGTTCAATAGAAGCCATATTTACTTGAAGAAGTTTTTTTGTTCTTTCATGCGTATCTTTTAATGTTCTTAAATTTATAATATCAGCTTCGATAACATTTTTCATTGAATTTATGTTTTCATTTGTTTGTTTTAATTTTGTTTTAAGAGGAGTTGTGTCTATTTTAACGACAATTTCTCCTTTTTTGACTTTACTTCCAAGAGGAGCAATATAATTGATTTTACCTGCAAATTTGGAATTTATGATTGTCTCCTGAGAATTTTTAACAAGAGCTATATATCTCAAAGTTGTTTTGATATGGCCTCTTTTGGGTTTAATTGCTGGAACGTTTATCGGATAAATAATGGCTGTTTTCATTTTTGCATCTTCCGCTCTTCTTTTTTTAACCAAATGAATTGCACCTAATACTAAACCGATAATAATTAAAATTGAAATTGAGATTGCAGTTAACTTTTTCATTTAAATATCCTTTCCAAGTTATTTCCGTAAATAAATGCGAGATTCGCAATTAAAGTATTTTTTTCGGCTATTAAATTAGCCAGATTTGCTTTTGCGTTAGCCAAGTCATCTTCATAACCAAGATATTCATCCACAGTCATTGTATTTAATTTAAAAGCTTCTTTTGCACTTTTTAATAGTTCTTCTTTTATGCCGATTGAATTTTGTGTCAAAACAATTGCTTTTTTGATTTCTTTCAAGGTGGAATTTATTTTCATAACTTCCGCATTTAAATCTTTAAGAGTTTTTTGTATTGTAAGGTCTGTTTTCAAACGCTCCAATTTTGATTTTTCGATAGCTGCAAAATTTGATTTATCAAAAATATTCCAGTTCAAATATATCCCTATACTTGCAAAATTCAAAGCTAAATGTTCGTCATTGTTATAAGCGTTGGCAAAAGCCCTATATCCTTGGGCTTTTAAAAGAAAATTAGGTAAAAATTTGTCTTTTTGAGATTTTATATCGTAATAATCGGCTTCTTGTTTTTCTTTTAGAGGTTTTATTGCAAGGAAAGATTGTTTATTAACATTTCTAATAACTTGAAAATCAAGAGGTTTATTGATTTTTATCTGTGTTAACTGGTAAATTTGAGATGTTACACTGTCTATAAAAGAATTGATTTGTGTTATTTTGATTTGTATTTGGTTTAGTGCGTCTTGAAGTCTTAATAATTTGAATTTTGGAATTCTGCCTACTTTAACTCCTACTTTTATGGCATTGTAAATTGTTTGAATGGAGTGTTGTTTTTGAATTACCGCTTTTTTTAAAGCATATAAATAATCAAGTTTACTCACAAGTGCGACAAGCAGAGCTTCTCTTTTTAAAAGATTTAATTTTGCTTTATATTTACTCGCCGTAATAAGATGAGATATCTTGTTTTTAGTATCGTAAATTTGTTTTACAAATAGAGGCATAGTTGCTACAAAACCTATTTTTTTAATATTTTGAGAAAACCAAAAACCTCCTCCTTCCGCTCCTATTTTTGCACTGATTGTAGGAGGCAGAGGTTTTATGTTTGCGGGAGTGCTGAAATGCTCAAAACTAGCAAACAAATTCAGCTTTGGAAATAAATTTCCTACAACTTCATTTTTTATTGCCTTTGTCTGTTTAACTAAAACATTATCAAGTTTTGTATCGGGTGTTTTTTTGATTGCCTCAAATAAATTTGTGATCTCACTGGCATTTAAAATAAGTGCTATTGATAAAATCAGGGCTTTTTTCATTTGTTTTCCTTTGAAATGGCTTTTAAAACTTTTTCGTAAATTGATTTTGCAATTGTTTGTATGTCTGTTTTAACTGGTATGTCAATGTATTGGGATATTTTTTTTCTTAAATTTTCCGTTGTTTGATTCATTAAAAGCGAACTTATTATCATTAATTGCACGGTAAAAGGATTATTGATTTCAAAAATATCTTTTTTTACTCCTTTGTTTAGTATATTAACAAGTTTTTTAAAAACATTCAAAGATAAAATACGAATTAAATTTTCGTTGAGATTTTTACCGCCGTTTACGAATTCGTGTGCCAAAATAGCGGCAAAACAAGGATATTTTTTATAAATTTCCGCTGTTGTGAAAATATAACATTTTAAATTTTCTTTCGGATTGGTATATTTGCAAATTTTAAGATTTTCACCAAGTTCGGTAATTCTTTTTGTAAGAATGATTTCAAAAAGGTCGTGTTTACTTTTGAAATGATAATAAATCGCAGCTTTTGTAATTTTCGCTTTTTTAGCTATAAAATCCATACTAACACCCTCATATCCGTATTTGGCAAAAGCTTGACTGGCTATTTTTAAAATTTCTTCTTTTTTGCTCATTTTTTTCCTTACCGAATGGTTAGTAAAATTATAAATCATTTTTTTTTATTTGTCAAATAAAAATTATTTAATATTAATCGTAATTTCTTTTAAAAATCTGTTTAAATCCACCATTCCGATATAATGTCTTTCGTTATCAACAAAAGGAATATAATTTACATTAAGAACCGTTATTGCTTTAAAAATTTCTTTTTGAGAGGAATTTTCGTTAATAAAAAACGGGTTTTTGCTCATAATATCTTTGATTTTAAGGTTTTTGTGCGAAAAAAAATGTTTTTTTCTGATATCTCTTAAAGAGACTATTCCTATTAATTTATCGTTTTCTATAACCGGAAGATAGGGGGTATGCTCTTTTTTGAAAATTTTTAAAGCTTTTTTTATGTGCGTATTCGGATCGAGCGTTGGCGTTTTGATTAAATGTTTTTTCAAATTATTAATATTAAAAAATTCAAGTATTTTTTCATTGTCTATATCTATTCCTTTTTGAATTAGGGCTCTTTTGAAATAAAATCCTTTTTCAAAAAGCGAAATAATATAATTTGTAATAGCGGCGGAAACCAGAATTGGCAAAATAAGCTGATATGAGTGGGTAAGTTCGACTATAACTACCGAACTTCTAAGAGGTGCTTTTGTAACGCCGCTTAGCATTGCAGCCGTTCCTATGAGTGCAAATACTCTCGGATCAAGCGCAGGGAAGAAATGACCGAAAAAATATCCTCCAAATGCTCCTATAAAAATACTCGGGGATAAAATACCTCCGAACAAGCCACTTCCTATGCTTATAATTACGCTTATGAATTTGTTTAATGTAATGTAAAATATATCGATATAACTGTATTGATGATGGAAAATGTTTTCAATGTAATTATAACCGACACCTTTTATTTGCGGGGTTAAATAAATCAAAAATCCGACGAAAATTCCCAAAAATATGATAATTTCAGACCATTTATGATGATATTTGTATTTTAAGAATCTGAATTCTTTCAAAGAAAAGAGAAAAATCAAACTCATTATTCCGAAAATTATCGCTTCAATCGGAACATAGAAAAGATAATCGTTATTATATGTCAAATGGGGAACATAAAAGGCTGTAAAATCTCCTATTAATTCTTGTGAAATAAGAGTTGATGCGGAACAGGCTATAATTAACGGTATAAGAATATAAGAGTTTATTTTCCCCATAATCATTTCTATTCCGAATATAATTCCGGCAATAGGAGCGTTAAAAGTTGCCGCAATAGCGCTTGAAACGCCGGCGCTGAGATAAATTTGCAGATTAATTTTAGGAGTATGGATTATTTTTAAAAAAACTTCGCTTGCAAGTCCTCCGAGTTTTGCAATAGGTCCTTCTCTTCCTACCGGAACCCCGAAACCGATACTAAATGATGTCAATATCAAAACGATAAATCCTTTTAATAAAGAAAAATTCCCGGAGATTAGCATTATTTTTTTTGCTATTTCGTCTATTGTGATATTCGAAGGATTAATCGGAGCTTTTGAAATTACTTTGTGCGATATGTAAAAAACAACAGGAATTACAAAAATATATACGCTGTTTGAATGATATACATCCACAAAATTAAAAATAATACTAAACAATTTAATAAGCAATCTGAAAACGTAGGCTGATAAACCTCCTACAACACCTATAATCAACGGTATTATAAAAAAATGTGTTATTTCCTCTATATGCAGTTTCAATTTTTTAATTCTTTTTTCAGATATTTTGCTGTCCAGCTTGTATCGGCGTATTTTTCGGTTATTTTTTTTACGTTTCCGGTGGCGATTACTTTTCCGCCTTTGCTTCCGCCCTCAGGTCCCATATCGATAATATAATCGGCATTTTTAATAAAATCGAGATTATGTTCTATTACAATAATGCTGTTTCCAAGATCAACCAAATGCTGCAAAACTTTCATCAGATTGTCGATATCGGCAAAATGAAGTCCCGTTGTCGGCTCATCCAGAATATAAAGCGTGTTTCCGGTATCACGTCTGCTTAATTCTTTTGCAAGTTTAATTCTTTGAGCTTCTCCTCCGCTGAGTGTAACTGCGTTTTGACCGAGTGTAATGTATCCAAGCCCCACATCTTTTAGTGTTCTTAGTTTGGTTTTTATTTTTGGAATTTTTTCAAAAAATTCGTAAGCTTCATCGACGCTCATTTCCAAAATATCTGCAATTGATTTGCCTTTGTATTTTATTTCAAGAGTTTGTTCGTTGTATCTTTTGCCTTTGCATGCTTCACATGTTACCAAGACATCAGGTAAAAAATGCATTTCTATTTTTATTTGACCCTCACCTTTGCAAACTTCGCATCTGCCGCCTTTTACGTTAAAACTAAATCTACCCGGGGTATAGCCCCTAAGCTGAGCTTCTGGGGTTGAGGCGAAAAGCGCTCTTATATCGTCAAACACGCCTGTGTAGGTGGCGGGGTTGGAGCGAGGAGTTCTTCCTATGGGACTTTGATCTAAATAAATTACTTTAT
>JALVTJ010000023.1:0-15269 GCA_027036005.1 Nautiliaceae bacterium | reverse complement strand
GTAAGATATCCCAAGCCTACATCCACAAGGAAAAAAAGCCTCTCTTTGATTTCTTTTAAAATAGGCTCGGCAATTCGTTTTTCCTGATTCGTAAGATATTCGAAATTTTTTTCGTTACCAAAAAATTTATATGCTTCATCTATTGGCAATGATACGATATCCGAAATTGTTTTGCCTGCCACTTTAACCGCCAAGCTTTCTTGTTTTAGTCTAAAACCTTTACAAAGAGGACATATGCTCTCACTCATAATTTCGCTCAAATCATCATCTTTATACATATCAAGTGCTATTTGCCTTAGACCCGGCCATTTTTTTGATATTTTGTGTTTGCCGTAAAAAAAACTTATTTCGTAAGCCGTGCCGTTAAGGATTGATTTTTTTTGATACTCTTCAAGATCATAAAAACTTTTGTTCATATCGATATCAAGTTCAGAGCACACAGCTTTGAAAAATTCCTGATAATATTTTTTATTAAAACCCCAAATAAGTGGAATTGCACCTTTATTAAGTGGTTTGTCTTTTATTACTTTTTCAATATCAAGAGTATAAGTAACTCCGAGTCCATCGCATTTTGGGCAAGCGCCTTTTGGCGAATTAAATGAAAAAGAGGTCGGTTCAAGCTCTTCAAAACTTACTTTACAATCAAAACAGGCGTTATGCTCGCTGTAATGGATAAAATTTCTATCGATTCCGACCTCATCTGCATTAAGTATTTCAATTTCAACTTCCCCGAAACTTTTGTTAAGCGCCTTTTCAACCGCTTCTGCGATTCTCGATTTGTTTTCTTCTTTGATTATAACTCTGTCGATTACCGCTTTTATTGTATGTTTTTTTGTTTTTTTAAGTTCAATCTCCTCATCAAGCCTTACAATCGTTCCGTTTATATATGCCCTTATTATTCCTTCTTTTCTCAGTTTTTCAATTAAATCTTGAAATTCACCCTTTTTTTCTTTAACCAAAGGGGCGAAAATGATTATTTTAGAGCCGATAGGGAGTTTTAAAACTTCGTTTATAATGTCCTGCGGGGTCATTTGAGTGATTTTTTTGCCGCAGAGATGACAGTGCTGAATTCCAATTCTTGCATACAAAAGGCGCAGATAGTCATATATTTCCGTAACCGTTCCCACGGTAGAGCGCGGGTTTTTTGACGTGGTTTTCTGGTCAATCGCAATAGCGGGTGTCAAGCCTTCTATTTTGTCAACTTCCGGTTTGCCGCTTTGTTGTAAAAACTGCCTTGCGTAAGAGCTTAGACTTTCGATATATCTTCTTTGACCTTCCGCATACAAAGTATCGAATGCAAGAGTGCTTTTACCGCTACCTGAAAGTCCCGTAAAAACAATAAGTTTATTTTTTGGAATTTCGAGATTTATGTCTTTTAAATTATTTTCTCTTGCACCTATGATTTTTATTTTGTCCAAACAAACTCCTTATAAGTAATTTTGAGTTATGAGTTATGAGTTTTTAATTATAAATTTAACACTCAACACAAGCACTCAACATTTAACACTAAACACTCAACACTAAGCACTTCATTTTACGCTACTTCAATACTCCAAATCGCAAAGAAAAAAACCATTAATTCTGTTAAATACAATTTCCATATCGGCTGATATTTATAAAGTTCGTTTTTAATTTCCGTATATTCGGAATATGTGAGTGTGCTGAACATTCTTTTGATAACGGTGTCGAGATAATCGTCTTTATCGTCAGTTTTAAGTGAAATAAATATGTGTCTGTATATCATAAAAAGTTCGATCATTCCTAGGAATATCAAAGGGATATCCACTTTTTGCATTAATATAAGCTCAATCGCAATTATTTCAAATATATAAAAAATAATAAAATATCCCATTAAAGGATAATGATTTTTTATGTAATAAAGTGCAAAAAGTTTATCTGCTGCCGATTTGATTTTGAATTTTTGAAGGATATAAATCCTATAAGCTATTATTAAAATAATCAGTATTTCAGATATAAGTTTAAAATTCATTAATATCCTTAAAAATATAATTTATATATCATAGCAAAGAATACGAAAATATACCAGGTTAAGAGTATTTTTTTGTGAATTTTGGTATTAATGTTATGATATGAATTAATACCTATATATGTTCCGATTAATGCTGCAAAACCGATTGTAAAACCTTCTAAATAATTTATATGTCCGGCTAAGCTTTGTGAAATAAAACCGGAAACAGATGAAAACACTACAAAAAATAACGATAAACTGACAGTTGTTTTGAGTTTGTATTTTAAAAATCCAACTAGTATGGGTGTTATAAGTATAGCGCCTCCGACTCCGACGCTAATTGCTATCGTTCCTACAAAAAGGCCTATGAAAAAGAGTTTTTTATTATCAATCGGCGGTTCGTTTTCAGGTTCTTTAACTGTTATGAAAAATCTAATTATTGCGATTAATACGAGAATCAAAAATATTGTTCCCAAAATTTCCTTGCTTGTATATTTGACTATAATGCCGCTTAAACTGGCTCCCAATGCGCCTCCTATGGCAAGAGATAGGCCATTTTTTATTTTTAAAAGGCCTTTTTTGTAATTTAAAAAAGAGCCGAAAATCGAACTCATCATCATTTGTGTAACGCTTATTCCTATTGCTTCTTTTAATCCAAAACCTATTAATAAAAGAGTAGGAACCAAAATGGTTCCGCCGCCTGAGCCTAAAAATCCGCTAAAAAAACCTGTTATAATTCCTACTAAAATTGCTGTTATCAAAATCAGCCTTTTTTGGTAAAATTATATAATAATTCTAGAAGGATAAAAATGAAAAGGTTTTTTTCAAAAGCGGCTGAAAATTTTGTTATTTCGCTCGGAGGAAATTTTGGAAAATGTGATAATCCTCCCAAAGAAGGTTTTATAAGTAAAATGGAAATCGACGGAGACATAAAAAAAACGATTTATATATTGGTTCCCAAAAAGACTCTTGATACTATAAGTATGCTTTTATTCGGTGAGAATGAATATGATTTGCAAAGTTTGATTAACGAAATAGCAAATTTAATCGTAGGAAACGCCAAAGTTATAGCTTCGGAAGAAAATGTTCATTTTAACATATCAACTCCCGAGTTTTTAAATATAAAAAATATAAAATATGAAAACAGAGAAGATTACAATATAAACGGGGAATGTTTCTCAATACTTTATTAAGGAAAAAAAATGGACGAAAATATTGATCTTTCAAAACTTGAAGAAATTATAGAAAAGTATATTCCCAATTATGAGGATTTATTGGATACAGAAATAGTTTTTGAGAGTGATCTTGGAAGAGTGGATTTGAAAATAAGGGAAATTTTAGCTTTGCAAAAAGGGAGTGTAATCGATTTGCAAAAACCCGCTGGCGAAAGCGCGGAAGTTTATGTAAACGGCAGAATTATCGGAAAAGGAGAAGTTATGGTTTATGAAAAAAACCTTGCTATAAGACTTAATGAAGTGTTGGATGCCAATTCTTTAATATATTATCTTACAAAAGAAGAAAAATGAAAAAATTACTTATATTTTTATCAGTTTTGCTTTTTGGAGCAAATTTAATCAATGTTAATTTTTTCCCGGAAAAAAATAAAGTAGATATTCTTTTTTCCCTTGATAGTAAATTTAACGGTAAAATAATAGAATTGGGTAAAAACAGATTTTTAATTACCAATATAATCTCAAATAATAAAACGGATAAAAATTTTAAAAACTATTTTTTGAGAAAAATTGAAATTATTCCGGGGAAAAATGGTGTTTTGATTAAAATTTATTCTAAATCGAAATACAAAACATCGGTAGCTCTTACACCTGATGGATACGGGTTAAGGTTTAGAATTAAAAATTTAAAATCTTTTTCGCAAATTACTAAATTGGAAAATTCAAATCCTCAAAAAGGACTTGATTATTTTACTTATATATTATCTTTGTCAATATTGTTAATTATCGCTGTTGGACTTTTTGTTTTTAAAAAAAGATTAGTGAAAAAATTGCCCGTTAAAACAAATATTACTATTTTGTTTCAAAAACCTCTTGATCCTAAAAACAGAGTTGCATTAATCGAATTTAGCAAAAGAAAATATCTGGTTTTGATAGGAAACACAAACATTTTGCTTGATGTTTTCGATGAAAATATGGTAAATCTTAAAACCCAGGAAGATTTTGATTCGGTTTTGGAAAAAAATATAGAAAAATTGGATAATTTCAAACAATATATACAAAATGCCGAGAAGTTAAAGGAGTTTGATGAGAAAATTTGATTGTATAGTTGTAGGAGGGGGGCATGCCGGAATAGAAGCGGCAAGTGCAGCCGCAAGAATGGGTAAAAAAACGCTTCTTCTTACAATGTTGGTGGAGCAAGTGGGAGCTCCAAGTTGTAACCCCGCAATAGGGGGGCTTGCAAAGGGACATTTGGTAAAAGAAATAGATGCGCTTGGAGGTGAAATGCCGCTTGCAACCGATTACGCTGGATTACAGTTTAGAATTTTAAATGAAAACAGAGGTCCTGCGGTAAGAGGAAGCAGGGCACAGATTGATATGGACAGATACAGAATTTATATGCATACAAAAATGCTTAATACTCCAAATCTTTATATGGCTCAGGAAATTGCCGATGAAATTTTTGTAAAAAACGGCAAAGTCATAGGAGTTAAGACAAATCTTTTGAATATATACGAAACAAAAACGCTGATTTTAACTACCGGAACATTTATGAGAGGAATTATGCATTTTGGCCCCGTTAAACTTGAAGGTGGTAGGTTTCACGAACTTCCCGCAAAAAAAATAAGCAAATCCCTTGAAGATTTGGGATTTGAATTGGAAAGACTCAAAACCGGAACAACGGCAAGAATAGATGCAAGAAGTATTGATTTTTCAAAAATGCAAGTGCAATACGGGGATAAAAATCCAAGACCGTTTTCATTTAGAACAAAAAATTTCAATCCGAAGCAAATTCCATGTTTTATAACTTATACCAATGAAAAAACACATGAGATTATAAAAAGTAATTTCCATAGAGCTCCGCTTTTTACGGGACAAATCGAAGGAATAGGACCGAGATATTGTCCGAGTATTGAAGATAAGCTTAATAAATTTCCGGATAAAGAGAGACATCATGTATTTGTGGAACCTCAAACAAGAGAAGCCATGGAATATTATCTAAACGGTCTTTCGACTTCGCTTCCTATGGATGTGCAGGAGGATTTTATTCATTCAATACCGGGGCTTGAAAAAGCAAGGATAGTAAGATTCGGATATGCAATTGAATATGATTTTATTCAGCCTACAATTCTAAAACATTCGCTTGAAACAAAAACAATAGAAGGACTTTTCTTTGCAGGGCAGATAAACGGAACAACCGGCTATGAGGAAGCTGCGGCACAGGGCATTATGGCCGGAATTAACGCATCTTTGAAAATTGACGGAAAAGAGCCTTTGATATTCAGAAGAGATGAAGCCTATATCGGCGTTTTGATAGACGATTTGGTTACAAAAGGCACAAATGAACCATATAGAATGTTTACAAGTAGGTCTGAATATAGGCTTCTTTTAAGAGAAGATAATGCGATTTTGAGGCTTGGAAAATACGGATATAAGCTGGGATTGTTGGATAAGAAAACTTATGAAAGAATTGAAAAATTAAGAAAAGAAATTGAAAAAGGTATGAAATATTTAAATGAAACGTTTGTAACACCGAATAAAGAGATAAACTTAATGCTTGAAAGTATGGGCGAAGAAAAAATTCAAAACAAAATGGAGCTTAGAAAAATAGCAGCACGACATACTTTCAATAAAGAAAAATTGCTTGAAATTGCGTCTGAACTTAACAATTTCAGCGAAGAAGCTCTTGAACAAATTTTAATCGAAAGCAGATATCATCATTATATCGAAAAACAAAAATCACAAATTGATAAAATGAAAGAGATGTTGAGCGTTAAAATTCCTGATGATTTCGAATATAAGGGAATTCCCGGTTTATCAAGAGAAGTTGTGGAAAAACTTGAAAAATTTAGACCTCCTACGCTTTTTGAGGCAAGCGAGATAAGCGGAGTAACGCCTGCCGCTATTGATATTATTCATCTTTATATTAATATGAGGAAAAATAAGAAATAAGGATTTATCTTGAAATATGTTTATGTTTATACAGCTGATGAGAAAAAATTTGATAGACTTGACAAAGCGGCTAAAATTAAAGATGCCGTTTTTTGCGTAAACGATATAGAATCAATTGCTTATTTAAGAGAAAAATATAATATCAAGGCTTTGAATATTGATGCGATTATTGACTTATTAAATTTGCTTGAATTAGATGATGAAATAATTTTATGCACGCCGGAAGATACGAAAACAATAAAAACAAGTTTTAAAGCAAAGGAGTTATGTTAAATGGAAAATGAAAAATTGAAAAAGGAAAATGAAAATAATGAAAAACCGTTTAATTTCTGGAAATTTATTTTTTTTATGTTTTTAGCTTTATTAATTTTAGCTTCTATAATTCTTGGTTTGCCTTATTTGATTGAACAAATGAGGTGATATCAAAATAAAATTTGCTTCCTTTTTTCTTTTGGCTTTGGATTTGCAGATGTGAATTATGGAGTTTTAAAATTTTTTCTACGATATAAAGTCCAAGCCCCAATGAATTGTCCCAGTCGTTTTTTGCAACTCTGAAAAATTTTTCTTTTATCATTTCCAAATGCTTTTTTTCAATTCCTATGCCTTTATCTATTACTTCAAAATATCTGGCGTTTAAATTTATATAAATTTCTTTTTTTGAATATTTAAGAGCGTTTGATACAAGGTTTGAAATTACTATCTCCAAAAGATTTTTATCGGCGTAAACTTTTAAAGGTGAAAGGTTTGTTTTTATTCTTTCTTCATCAAACGAAGCCAAAACCTCTTTTATCGCTTCATCCAAATAAAAATAAGTTTTGTTTATTTTCAGTTTTTGATTTTCTATTTTCGTAATAAAATAAAGTCTGTCTATAAGTTCGCTTAGTCTTGTGCTGTTTTTGAGAATTTTTTCAAGAAATTTTGTTTGTAGATTTTTAGGAATAGGAGAAGTTAATATAGTTTCAATGTATCCGTTTATTATGGATATCGGGTTTTTAAATTCGTGGGAAATTGCAGAGATTATATCGTCTTTGAAATTATTTTGAATTTTGAGTTTTTTGTTTTCTATTTTTAGAAATTTAATTTCTTTTTTAAGTTTTTCAATTTCTTTTTTTTCTTTGGTGCATATTTTACTTTTTAAATAATAAATCAATTTTTTTTTCATCGATTTTCCGCTAATTTATATCCGAGTCCTCTTACGGCTTTAATAATCGAAATTTTGTGATTTATTCTATTTACCAATACATTAACGCTTTTTTCGCTAATTTCAAAAATTTCGGCAAGTTTTTCCCTTGTTATAATTCTTTTTTGGTTTTCAAAAAATATTTTTAAAAGCTCTGTTTCGTTTTTTGTTAATTCTATAATTTCTTTTTGGCAATAAAGCAATCTGTTTTGCGTGTCTAATTTGTATTCTTTGAACGCTATTAAATCGGAAATTTTATTGTTTCGTTTTAAAACGGCTTTTATTCTGGCTTTGAGCTCCGACATACTGAAAGGTTTGGTAATATAATCGTCGCATCCTGCATCAAAACCTTCTAAAATATTTTCTTCACTATTTTTCGCAGTTAAAAAAATAACGGGTGTATTATAACCTTCTTTTCTTATTCCTTTTATGAAATTTACTCCTTCAATTCCCGGAAGGTTTCTATCTACAATAAGCAAATCTGGGTTTTCTTCCATTATAAAATCTTTAACTTTTTTAGTATTTAAAAATCCGACAACATCATATCCTTCGACTTGAAGGTTAAATTCCAATAATTCCAGCAAATCTTCTTCATCTTCAATTATTGCTATTAACAATGTTAAATCCTTTTAATTTTTCATTTATATATCAAGTCCCTCTTTTGCGAAAAGTAAATATTTAGCTATCGTTTTAATCGAATCGCTTATTCTTTCGAGTTTTTTTGCAATGTTTAATGTTAATAAAATTTCATCGATATTGTTTAGATTTTTTATTTGTATTACCAATTCTTTATATATTTCATCAGCAATTTTTTCATAACTGATTATTGTTGAATAAGCATCTTCTATATTTTCACCTTTCACCGAAAGTTTTAGTGTTGTAATAGAACTTAACGAATTTTGATATAAAGCATCAATTTTATCGTTTTTGAAATCATATTTTTTAATAAAACTTTTTACCGCTTTTTTTATCTTATAAAGAAAGGATGTGATTTTCAAATAAGCAATGGTTTGTCTTAAAAATTCGCCCTGAGGATGTGAAAGAGCTAGAACTTTTATTATATCATTGTCAAAGCCTTTTAAGTCTATTAAAAAAAATTCATCACTTAACTCTTTTTTTTGAAGAGATTCTTCTATTGCACAGATATAATTGTAAAATTTTTCGTTTAATTTATTTAATTGTTTTTCTATTAACATTTTTTTCCTTTTTTTTTGAATTATTATATAATATTTAATGAAAAAGAAAAAATTAAATTGTTATTGTTTTGTTATCAAAAAAAATTATAATTTCAAGACTAATAATAAAAAGGAGAATAAATGAAAAAATTAGTAGTGGGTTTGACATTGGCAGCTGTTAGTGTTTTTGCATGGAATATTAATGGAACAGGTTCTACATTCGGATATCCTATATATAAAGTATGGGCAAAAAAATTTTACAATGCAACAGGTAATCGGGTAAATTATACCGGAACGGGTTCCGGAACCGGTATAACGGAAGTAATAAAAAGGCATGTGAATTTCGGTGGCACAGATAAACCTTTGCCGCCCAAAATTTTAAAATTGGCAAAACTTTATCAATTTCCTACCGTAGTTGGAGGCATTACGATAAGTTACAATGTTCCAGGCATACATAATTTAAAATTAAGTCAAAAAGCAATTATAGGGATTGTTTTGGGTTCTATAAAATATTGGGATAATCCTTTAATAGTAAAATATAATCCTAATGAAAAATTTCCTCATAAAAAAATTATTTTTGTTCATAGAAGCGATAAATCTGGAACCACTTTTAATTTCACTTATTATTTGAGTAAAATGAGTTCTGTTTGGAGAGAAAATTACGGAGCGAGAAAATTTATTAATTGGCCAACGGACACACAAGGGAGAGGTATAGCAGGTAAAGGAAATTTCGGAGTAAGTGCTGCTATTAAGACTAATCCTTATTCAATTGGATATGTTGATTATGCCGACGCAGTTAAAAATAATCTTAAAATGGCTATAATTCAAGGCATGGATGGAAAATTTTATGCTCCAACACCTGAAAATTTTGCAAAAGGAGCTAAATTTGCAGGATTTAGTCCTAAAAATGATTTTTATAAAATAATTGCTTATCCTAAACATGGATATCCGATTATTCTTTCAACATTTATTTTAGTTCCAAAAGAAAAAATTGATAATGATAAAAAAGTTACGGCATTTTTTAACTGGGCATACAATTACGGCAATAAACAAGCCGCTAATTTAGGATATATTCCGCTTCCAAACAGTATAAAAATGCAAATTAAAAACTATTGGCAAGAAAAAGGAATATCGCCAGTAAAATAATGAGGACTTGAAATCCTCTGTTTTTTTGTTAAAATTTAAAAAACAAAAGGTTTTGGATGGAATTTATATTTAAAAAAATTTCTTCTTTAAGCGCTGCATTTATTTTAGTATTACTTACTGCTGTTTTTATTGTTTTGTTTCTATATGCAAAACCAGCAATAAAAAAATATGGATTACATTTTATAATCGATCCAAGATGGGATGTAAGTGTTCCCATAAAAGAAAAAACTCCTACTAAAACCAATAATATAAAATCTCAAAAAAATAAAAACAATAATATTGAAGTTAGCGATGCCGATGTATTGGCTGCTCTTGGTATAACCAACACAAATGCCAAAACCGAAACTATATATGGAGGATTAGTGCCCCTTGTAGGAACAATACTTTCAACCTTAATTGCAATGTTATTTGCTGTTCCAATTGCAATGGGAATTGCTATATTTTTATCGGAAATATCTCCTCCTTTAATAAATAAGCCTGTTGGAATAGCGATTGAATTATTGGCAGCTATACCTAGTATTATTTACGGAATGTGGGGATTGTTTTATTTTGGACCATTTATTTCTCATATTTTTGGAGGTAGTAGCGTAAGTTTGTTAGTTGCAGGATTGGTGCTTGGTATTATGATAATTCCTTTTATGGCGAGTTTAACAAGAGACAGTATGAATACAACTCCTAATATTTTAAAAGAATCTGCATATGCCATGGGAGCTACAAAATTTGAAGTAATTAAAGATATAATTTTTCCATATGCCAGAAAAGGTATAATAGGAAGTATTATTTTAGCTCTTGGGCGAGCATTGGGAGAAACAATGGCGGTTGCTTTTGTAATCGGAGGTGTTTTTACTTTTCCAAAAAAAATTACCGATCCTACCGTTTCGATTCCTGTGGTTTTGGCAAATAACTTTGCAGAAAGCAGCGGAATGAGTTTGTCGGCTCTTTTTTATTTAGCGTTAATTTTATTTATATTGTCATTTATTATAATTTTTTCAGCAAAATTTTATTTTTTAAAGAATAAAAATTAAAAAAGAATGTTTAAATAAAAAATTAAAGGTTAAAAATGCGTTTAATTATTAATAAAATTATTTTAATTCTATCTACGTTAGCGGCAATTTTAGGGTTGGTTTTTCTTTTTTGGATTTTAATTACATTGACAATAAAAGGTTTTGCTTCTGTAAATCTTTACATTTTTACTCACGATTTGATAGATAATGGTCTTAGAAATCTTTTAATAGGTCAATTTATTTTAGCGTTTATTGCTGTATTGATTGGTGTGCCGCTAGGGATGATAGCGGGGATTTATCTTCAAGAATATTCTTTTAATAATAAATTTGCAACTTTTATAAGAAATTTAAGCGATGTTATGATGTCCGCTCCTTCAATAGTAATTGGAACATTTGTTTATGCTATTATGGTTAATCCAATAGGTCATCTTAATGGTTGGGCCGGTGCAATTGCTCTTGGAATTATGATGCTGCCTATTGTTGTAAGAACAACTGACGATATGTTAGGACTTGTTCCAAAAGAACTCAGAGAAGCAGGGGTTGCAATAGGAGCACCTAAGTATAAAGTAATTTTTAATATTATTATAAAAGCTGCAAAAGTTGGGATTATGACGGGACTTTTATTAGCGTTTGCAAGAATTATAGGCGAAACGGCACCTTTACTTTTTACAAGCGGAAATTCACAATATTTTACTCTTAACTTGAATCATGAGTTTCCAAGTTTAACAGTTGCAATATATAATTTGGCAACAATGCCAGATAAGCATTTGGTAGATATTGCATGGGCGGGAGCATTTGTTTTGACCTTGTTTGTTTTAATTATAAATTTATTAGGCAGATATATCGTAAAGGAAAAAAAATGAGCGAAAAATTAGAAAAAGTAATGGATATAAAAAATTTCAGTTTTACTTATAATGGAGCAAATAAACCCAGTCTTAAAAATATAAATTTGCCAATTTACTTTAAAAAGGTGACAGCACTAATAGGTCCTAGTGGATGTGGGAAATCTACTTTTTTAAGAAGTCTTAATAGAATTCATGATTTATATCCCGGGAATAAATATGAAGGTGAAATATTACTTAAAGACATCGAAACCGGAGATATGGAAAATATTTTAAAATATAAAAAAGAAAACGAGCTTATTAAACTTCGTCAAAGAGTTGGAATGATTTTTCAAAAACCTACTCCATTTCCTATGAGTATTTTTGATAATATAGCTTACGGATTAAGACTTATGGGCAAAAAAAATAAAAAATTTCTTGAAGAAAAGGTTGAAGAAGCATTAAAAAGCTCGGCTCTTTGGAAAGAGGTTAAAGATAGACTTAAAGACGATGCAAGGGGGCTAAGCGGTGGGCAGCAACAAAGACTTTGTATTGCAAGGGCGATTGCTGTTGAACCGGAAGTTTTGCTGATGGATGAACCCACAAGCGCACTTGATCCTCTTTCAACTCTTGCAATTGAGGAGTTGGTAACCAAATTAAAAGAAAAAGTAACAATTGTAATTGTTACACATAATATGCAACAAGCAAGTAGAGTAAGCGATTGGACTGCATTTATGTATTTGGGAGAACTTATAGAATATGGAACAACTGAGCAAATATTCATATCTCCTCATGAAAAAAGAACAGCGGATTATATTGCGGGGAAATTCGGATAATAGTTTTTGTTATAATTCCCATAAAAAAGGCAATTAATGAATGTTATTTTTATGGGAAGTCCTGATTATGCCGTTAAAATACTTGATAGTTTAAATAAAAATTATAAAATAACCGCAGTTTTTACCCAGCCAGATAAACCGGTAGGAAGAAAAAAAGTTCTAACCCCTACACCAGTGAAAAAATATGCACTTGAAAATAATCTTGAAGTTTTTACACCGAGTTCCCTTAAAAATGAAAATTTATCTAAATTCAATCCCGATTTTATCGTAGTTGCGGCTTATGGTCTTTTATTGCCAAAGTCGGTTTTAGAGGTTGCGCCTTGTATTAATCTTCACGCTTCACTTCTTCCTAAATACAGAGGAGCGTCCCCTATTCAAAGTGCAATATTAAATGGTGATAAATATACGGGCGTAACATCAATGTTAATGAACGAAGGACTTGATACGGGCGATATTTTAGTTTGGGATTATACGGAAGTTGGAGAAAAAACAAGTGTCGATTTATTTGATGGACTTGCCCGAATAGCTGCTAATCAAATAATTTATACCATTGAAAATTTTCAAAAAATCAAACCTTTAAAACAAAACGATGTTTTGGCGACTTATTCTCCTAAAATCAAAAAAGAAGATGGATTTGTAGATTTTGAAGATGCTTTGATGATGAATAGAAAATACAGAGCTTTTCAGCCTTGGCCCGGGATTTTTTGTGAAAAATTTAAGATAAATGAAATGGAGTTTATTGAAGATAAATCAAACAATAAAAAAGGGGTTGTTTTAGATGTTGAAAATGATGGAGTTATAATCGGTTGTAAAAAAGGCAGCGTTAAACTAAAAAAAATACAGGTTCCGGGTAAGAAACCTATAAAAGCTGTGGATTATATAAACGGCAAAAGATTGAAAAGCGGGGATAATATTTTAAAATGAAAAATGAAAAATGAAAAAATGGGAAATCGAAAAATTTGATGTTATAAATTCTACTCAAAAATATCTGCTTAAAAAAATAGAAAAAGAGGATTTGAATTTTTATTGTGTATGGAGTGAATTTCAAACGGATGGAATTGGGACAAAAAACAATAAATGGGTAGGAGAGAAAGGAAATCTTTTTTTTTCTTTTGTTATTAATTTAAATGAATTCAATTTTGTTCCGATGCAAAGTATTAGTATTTATTTTTCATTTATAATGTATGAAATTTTGCACAAATACAAAAACAATCTTATTATAAAATGGCCTAATGATATTTATATTTTCGATGAAATACCAAAAAAAATCGCAGGGGTTTTGGTTAATATCAAAAGAAAAAAAATTATTTGCGGAATAGGTGTAAATACTAAACACTCTGTCAATTTAGAGGGCGAATATGAAAGTGGAAGTTTGGATATTGATATAAAAAATGATAAAATATTGCAAGATTTTTTGAATTCGGTTTTAAAAAAGCCTTTATGGGAATATGTTTTTAATAAGTATAAAAAAGTGTTTGACAAAAGCAAGAGATTTTTTTACGACAATGCAAAACTTAACAAGGATGCAACATTAAAAAGGTAACACAAAAATGGCTGAAATAATTACTGTGGCTAATCAAAAGGGAGGAGTAGGCAAAACTACAACGGCTGTCAATTTAGCGGCTTCGTTGGCGATTGCGGATAGGAAGGTTTTGTTTATCGATGCAGACCCTCAGGCAAATGGCACAACCTCTCTTGGATTTTACAAAAACGATTATGAATTTAATTTTTATCATGTTTTAATCGGAGCAAAAAATATAAATGAAGTAAAATTAAAAACAATGCTTCCGACCCTTGAACTTATTCCTTCCAATATAGGTTTGGTTGGTATTGAAAAAGAGTTTGACCCCGAGGTTGACAATACGGTTATAAGAAAAAAACTTCAAAGCATTAAAGACGAATACGATTATGTAATAATAGATACTCCTCCTACGTTGGGTATCATAACGATTAATGCTCTTAATGCAAGTGATAGTGTTATAATTCCTGTTCAAACCGAATATTTCGCTCTTGAAGGATTGGCACAGCTTTTAAAAACAATAACCCTTTTACAGCATACTTCAAATCCAAAGCTTAAAATTAAAGGAATATTACCGACAATGTATTCAAGACAAAACAATCTTTCCAAGCAGGTATTGCAGGATTTGAAAAGATATTTTGACGATAAGCTTTTTAAACTTAAAAACGGGATAATAATAATTCCAAGAAATGTTAAACTGGCAGAAGCCCCAAGTTTTGGTATTCCCGTAATGTTATATGATATAAAAAGCAAGGGGGCTGAAGCATATCAGGTATTGGCTAAAAAAATATTGGAGAATGTTGAATGAGAAAACTTGGTCGTGGTCTTGGTGCCATATTAGAGGATGTTGAAGCCGGATATTTAAGAAGTATTCCAAATAGCTCTATAAAGGAAATAGAGGTTTCAAAAATAAAACCTAACCCTTATCAGCCAAGAAAAGTTTTTGATGAAGGTGCGATTAAGGAATTGGCATCATCCATTGAAAAACACGGTCTTATGCAGCCCGTTATTGTAATTGAAGATAAAGAAAATTATATTTTGGTGGCGGGTGAAAGGAGACTTAAAGCCGTTAAAAGCCTCAATAAGGATAAAATAAAAGCCATTGTTGCGGATATTTCTCTGAATGATTTGAGAGAATACGCTCTTATAGAAAATATTCAAAGAGAAGATCTAAATCCTATTGAAATAGCATATTCTCTAAAAGCTCTTATAGAAGAGCACGGATTTACTCATGAAGAATTAGCGAAAAATATCGGGAAAAGCAGGAGTTATATTACCAATTTATTAAGACTTCTAACATTGCCCGAGTATGTGCAAAATAAAATTTCCGAAAACAAAATCAGTTTTGGTCATGCAAAAATTTTGTTGGGTTTGGATGAGGAAAAATTAAAAGAAGTAATTTCAGAAATAGAAAATAATTCTTTAAATGTCAGAGAAACGGAAAAATTAATTAAGTCTATAAAAAATCCGAAAAATGAAAACGATGAAATAAGAG
>JALVTJ010000022.1 GCA_027036005.1 Nautiliaceae bacterium | reverse complement strand
TTTTGGCTGTTTCACGGATTTTTTTTATAGATTCTTTATGTGTTTTGTGGTTTGCATGTGAAAAATTTAGCCTGAATACATCAACTCCGGCTTTTATCAAATCTTCTATTTTATCGATACTTGAAGGTCCCAGTGTTGCAACTATTTTGGTTTTTTTCATTAAATTCCTTTCATAAGCAGATATTCTTTTATCTCTTTTAATAAAATAGCCGGATTTTTAATAGGGTATTGAATGTTTTTTATTATCTCTTTGGCTTTTATGCCTTTTATTTCAATAGAGGAGAGCTTTTCTTCGAGTGTTTTGAAATCAGTTATAGGGTATTTAACTCCTTTTATGTTTTTTAACACCATATAAGCCCAAGGTGCTTCGCAAATGCTCAAAGCGTCTTTTGTAATTTCGCGACAGTATTCCAAAACAGTTTGAGAATCTTCTCCGTTTTTTACATATTTATAAGCAAGCTTTGCAATACCTCCTGCGGTATGAACTTTTAGCTGTTTTTTCTCTTCACTGCTTAATTCATCAAAATTTTGGAGTTTGTAAATAGCGGCGTTTTCATCGGCTCTTAGCATATTTCTAACGGTGTTTCTTGTTAGTCCAATATATTCAGCTATATCATCTTCCGTTTTAAAATATTCTTCTTTTAAAACCACAGCATACGAAGCCCTTGCAATGCTCGGAAGCCAAGTTAAAGTTCTGTATTCGGCTAATTTTTTAAGACCTCCAAGCAAATCGATCGATTTGAAAAACACTCTCTCTGCCAAATAATTTATTTCATTATCGTTTATTTTTATATCCAAAATCATTTTCCACCTCCTATACTTTCTTTTATTTTAACAATTCCCGTTTCGGTAATTTCAAAAAATCTTATTTTCGTATCAACTCCGCACATCCTACATCCGTCTATTCTGAATAATCTTACAAGTTCCCCCAAAGGTTTTTTATACATTCTCTCTTTATATGTCGAATCGACAATATCTTTGCTTAAAACGATCGTCCCGTCAACTATATGCCCCACGGCATATCCCCCCGCTGCTTCTGAGCTTAATGTGTCATGTCCGCTTCTTTTTTGGGAGATTAAAACAGAGGTTTGATACCATTTTTTCAAAAAATTATAAACTGCTCTTACAATACTTCTTGCTATCATTTCTTTGTTTTCGAAAAATCCGGTAATTGAATCTATAACAGTGAATTTTATTTTATATTCTTTTATGGCATACGCTAAGGTATTTAAAAAGGTGTGAACATCGTCTCTTAATTGAAAATGATTTGTGGCATCTATAAAAATTATATTTTTATCTATTATTTTTTCATCTATTCCCATAGCCTTGGCTCTAAATTTCATAGAAGAGACAACAAAGTTTGCAGGTGTTTCGAGTGTTATGAAGCATACTTTTTCTTTTTGTGCCTGATATATGGCAAACTGCTCTGCCATAAGGCTTTTTCCGGTGTCATTTACTCCCGTGAGGTTGCATATGCTAAATGCGGGCATTCCGCCTAAATTTTTTTTAACGGGTTTGTCGTTTTTAATATCGGCTATAAAAAAAAGTTCGTCAAGCCCTTCAATTCCAGTTGGAATTCCTTTTATTTCGGGGGCTTTTTTAAGAGCTTCGCTGGCAGGAATGATTGCATCTTTGAATATTTCATCATTCATTTTTTCTCCTTATATTAAAATATTTTAGCTAAAAAATATCAAAGATGCAAGGAGAAAAAGAGTTATTTAATTTTTATACAATCAGTTTCTTTTTGTTTGTCAAACTCCCACCATTCTTTTTGATCCCAAGGAATAAGATTTTTGAGTTTTTTCATTAAAAATTCAAAATCTCTTGGCAATAACGCTTGATCTCCATCACTCAGCGCTTCTTTCGGACAGTTATGCATTTCAACTATAAGTC
>JALVTJ010000021.1 GCA_027036005.1 Nautiliaceae bacterium | reverse complement strand
TTAAACAAGAAAAAGAAAAAATACTAAATGAACTTTTACAAGAAAAAGAAAGTATAAAAATGTTAATAGAAAAAAGAATAAGGGATGTGGCATGAAAAAAATTATTGTTTTTTTAGGAATATTTGCCGTTTTTGCATTGGCGGGGGATTTTTCTCATACCGATATTATTCCGAGAACTATTAACTTTATTATATATGCTGCAATTTTATGGTATTTGGTAGGTAATAAAGCTATAAATTTTTTCAAACAAAGAAAGGAACAAATTGCAAAAAAATTCAGTGAAATCGAAGATAAATTAAAAGAATCCAAATTAAGAAAAGAAGCACTTAAAGCAGAACTTGAAAACGCGAAAGTTAAAGCAAAAGAGATAATTGAAAATGCAAAAATGGAAACCGAACTTATAAATAAAAAAATAAAACAAGAAACCGAAGAAGAGATTAAAATATTACAAAAACAATTTGAAGAATTTAAAGAAACGGAACATAATAAAATCAAAAAAGAGGTTGTTAAAGAATTTTTGGATAAAACATTGGACGAAATACATATTAGTAGTGATGATGCAGTTAAATTAATATTAAAGGTAGCGTAATGATAGTGGAAAAATATACAAAAGCTCTTATGAGTTCTTTAAATGATGATGAAATAGTAGAAATATATGAAGCTATTGCGAAAATTGCATTGGTTGCTAATAATCCTAAATTTATTTTAATAGTTAAATCTCCTCTTTTAAGTTTAGATGAAAAATTAAAATTTTTGATAGATTTAGCTCAAAATGATGATAAAAAATTAGTAAATTTTTTAAAAATATTACTGATTAATAAACGTATAGATTTAATAAGAGAAATTCATCAGAATTTATATGAAAAAGTTTCCGAATATTTAAATACATATGCGGGTATAGTGGAAGGAAAGGTAGGAGAAAGTGTTTTAAAAGAACTGGAAAAAAAACTTTCCGAAAAATTTAATGCAAAAATTAAACTTCAATTAAAGGAGAGCGATCTTAACGGTGTAAGAGTGTTTGTTGATGTATTGAATGTTGAAGTTGGTTTGGATGAAAATAAAATAAAAAGAGATTTGGTTAACCAAATACTAAAAGCAATTTAAAGAAAGGAGCCTAAGTGGTGCAAGAAATAACCTCTATTATAAAAGAAAAAATCGAAAACTTTGAATTAAAAGTTGACGTTGAAGAAGTAGGTAAAGTAATTTATTCAGCTGACGGTATTGCCAAGGTATACGGTCTGAGTAATGTAATGGCCGGCGAAATGGTTGAGTTTGAAACAGGTGAAAAGGGATTGGTATTCAATCTTGAAACAGATAATGTCGGTGTTGTCGTGCTTGGAAAAGGAACCGATATCACGGAGGGTAGCACGGTAAAAAGACTTGGTAGACTTATTTCTGTTCCTGTCGGTGATGCATTGGTAGGAAGAGTTGTAAACGCTTTGGGAGAAGCGATTGACGGGAAAGGTGAAATAGAAGCGGTGGAATACAGATATGTTGAAGAAAAAGCTCCCGGAATAATGGCTAGGAAATCTGTTCACGAGCCTCTTCAAACAGGACTTAAAGCAATTGATGCTTTGGTTCCGATAGGAAGAGGACAAAGAGAACTTATTATCGGTGATAGACAAACTGGTAAAACAACCGTTGCAATCGATACTATTTTAAATCAAAAAGGACAGGATGTTATTTGTATTTACGTTGCAATTGGTCAAAAACAATCTACTGTTGCGAATGTAGTTAGAACGCTTCAAGAGCATGGGGCAATGGATTATACGATTGTTGTAAATGCATCTGCAAGTGAAGCGGCTTCACTTAAATTTTTGGCTCCGTATGCCGGAGTTACTATGGGTGAATATTTCAGAGACAATGGAAGACATGCGCTTATAGTATATGACGATTTAAGTAAACATGCCGATGCTTATAGAGAAATGTCTCTTTTACTTAGAAGACCTCCCGGAAGGGAAGCGTATCCTGGTGATGTATTTTATTTGCATTCAAGACTTCTTGAAAGAGCTGCTAAATTAAATGATGAACTTGGTGCCGGAAGTTTAACCGCACTTCCTATAATAGAAACAAAAGGTGGGGATGTTGCAGCTTATATTCCTACTAATGTTATTTCTATTACGGATGGTCAAATATTCCTTGAAACGAATTTATTTAATAAAGGAATAAGACCTGCCATAAATGTAGGTTTGTCAGTTTCAAGGGTCGGGGGTGCTGCTCAAATCAAAGCTATGAAACAAGTTGCTGGAACATTAAGACTTGACCTTGCGCAATACAGAGAACTTGAAGCGTTTGCTCAGTTTGCAAGCGATTTGGATGAAGCGAGTAGAAAACAGCTTGAAAGAGGACAAAGATTAGTTGAAATTTTAAAACAACCTGCAAATCAACCGTTGCCGATTGAAAAACAGGTAATAATTATTTATGCTGGAACAAAAGGTTATCTTGACGATATTCCCGTAACTGCAATTAGAAATTTTGAAAACGAACTTTATCCTTTTGTAGAAACAAAATATCCTGAAATTTTTGAAAATATAAGAAGCAAAAAACAAATAGATGCTGATACAGAAGAATTAATTAAAAAAGCGTTGGAAGAATTTAAGGCACAATTTAATCCAGAAGGATAATTATGGCAACATTAAAAGAATTAAAAACAAAAATAAGCAGCGTAAAAAATACACAAAAAACA
The DNA here is from genome assembly GCA_027036005.1 of Nautiliaceae bacterium. Lineage (GTDB taxonomy): Bacteria > Campylobacterota > Campylobacteria > Campylobacterales > Nautiliaceae > JALTBU01. The sequence goes on along the minus strand of JALVTJ010000021.1, from coordinate 34,729 downwards.
ACGCGTGCAATGAAACTTGTTTCTACCGCTAAATTAAAAAGGGCGGAAGAATCATTGCTTCTCTCACGTGATTATGCAAAAAAAATCAATGAAGTTATGAATGAAATTTCAGCGAAACTTTGTTCGATTAAAGATACTATTTCATTAAGAGCTTTTGCAAATATCAATGAAATAAAAAAAATAGATTTGATTGTCGTAAGCGCAGATAAAGGTCTTTGCGGAGGATTTAATCATCATACAATCAAAGCTACGTTAAATAAGATAAACGAACTAAAAAATAAAAATATTAAAATAAGATTGAAAGTAATAGGAAAAAAAGCTATTGAATATTTTAAATTTACCGGAATTGAAATGTATGAAGAATATATAGGGCTTTCATCTTCTCCCGATTATGAAAAAGCCGCTCAAATTATCGAAAAGTCATATAATGATTTTGTTAACGAAGAAATAGACAATATAATTATTATTCATAACGGATATGTAAACAAGTTAACACAAGAAGTGTATATCCAAGAGCTATTGCCTGTTGATGTTAGCGAAACGGATTCTCAGGAATTTTTGGAAGTTGAGCCGAATGATGATTATGAAATTATTTTGGAAGAATTGGTTAAAAAATATATTGAATATTCCATGTATTATGTCCTTTTGGATTCTTTAGCTGGTGAACATAGTGCAAGAATGCAAGCTATGGATGCAGCAACAAATAATGCAAAAGAAATGGTGCATCAACTTACATTAGAATTTAACAAAGCAAGACAAGAAGCAGTTACAAGAGAATTGATTGAAATTGTAACTGCAATAGAAGCAATGAAGAAAAAATAAAGGAGAACTATGGAAGGTAAAGTAATACAAGTTTTAGGACCTGTTATTGATGTTGAGTTTGAAACCGATAAAGTTCCTGAAATAAATGACGCATTAATAGTGGAATTTGAAGTTGAAGGTCAGAAAAAAAGAGTGGTATTGGAAGTAGCGGCACAAATCGGTGATAATATTGTCAGAACAATCGCAATGGATTTAACCGATGGATTGGTAAGGGGAACAAAAGCCATAGCTACTGGTTCTCCTATAAAAGTGCCTGTGGGTGAAGCCGTATTAGGTAGAATTTTTAATGTTATTGGTGATGTAATCGACGGTGGTGAGCCTATTCCTGAAAATGTTGAAAGATGGTCTATTCACAGAGATGCTCCTTCATTTGAAGATCAGTCTACAAAAATGGAAGTTTTTGAAACGGGTATTAAAGTGGTGGATTTGCTTTGTCCTTATATGAAAGGTGGTAAAACAGGACTTTTCGGAGGTGCAGGAGTTGGAAAAACCGTTATTATAATGGAATTAATTCATAATGTTGCTTTTAAACACAGTGGATATTCCGTATTTGCTGGGGTAGGTGAAAGAACAAGAGAAGGAAACGATTTATATCACGAAATGAAAGAAAGTGGTGTTTTGGATAAAGTTGCTTTATGTTACGGTCAAATGAACGAACCTCCCGGATGTAGAAACAGAGTTGCAATGAGTGGTTTAACAATGGCCGAATATTTCAGGGATGTAGAACACAGAGACGTGTTGATGTTTATCGATAATATATTCAGATTTGCACAGGCAGGTGCGGAAATGTCTGCACTTCTTGGAAGAATTCCAAGTGCCGTGGGTTATCAGCCTACGTTGGCAACTGAAATGGGAAGATTACAAGAGAGAATTACATCTACAAAAGACGGAAGTATTACTTCTATTCAAGCGGTTTATGTTCCGGCTGACGATTTGACAGACCCGGCACCGGCAGCGGTTTTTGCTCACTTGGACGCAACAACAGTTCTTAACAGAAAAATTGCTGAAAAAGGTATCTATCCGGCAGTTGATCCACTTGATTCTACAAGTAGAATTCTTGATCCTCAAATTGTAGGAGATGATCATTATAAAGTGGCAAGAGGAGTTCAGGAAGTTTTGCAAAAATATAAAGATTTACAAGATATTATTGCAATTCTCGGTATGGATGAATTAAGCGAAGAGGATAAATTAATTGTTGCAAGAGCGAGAAAAATTGAAAAATTCCTTTCACAACCGTTCTTTGTAGCAAAAGTATTTACGGGAGCTGACGGTAGATATGTAGAGCTTGATAAAACTATTGAAGGATTTAAAGCTATACTTGAAGGAAAAGTTGACGATTTACCTGAAAATGCATTTTATATGGTAGGAGATTTGGAAGAGGCTATTGAAAAAGCAAAAAAAATGCAAAGCAAATAAAGGTTTAATATGAAACTTGATATCGTTACACCTCTTGGAAGGGTTTTTAAAGATGAAATAACAGAAGCTACATTTCCGGGAAGTGAAGGGGAATTCGGTGTTCTTGACGGCCATTCTCCCTTGGTAACCAATCTCAAACCCGGAGTTATAACAATTAAAAAATCCGATGGAAAAAAGGAAATAATAGCAATAAATTGGGGATATGTGGAAGTTACACCCGATCATGTAAACGTGTTGGTTGATGGAGCCGTTCCTATTGCCGGACCTGACGAAAGTTCAATCGCACAAGCAATAGAAAAAGCAAAACAATTATTAAAAGACGCTACCGATTCGGATGCATTGGTGGCGACAGTTTCTGCAAAGATTGAGAATGTTGCCAGAAATCTCTAAATTTTTAGCCAATCCTATAAATATTATAGTTTTGGGTTGGCTCGGAATTTATCTTTTTTTCGTTTTTTTTGTATTTTTTTATAAATTGTTTTATCTTTCGTCTTGGATAAAAAAAGAAAAAGAAGCATTTAATTCTTTACTTTTAAATAATACATTTTCTATAAATTCTTCACTAAAAACATGTATTGAAAAATCAGAAAAAATAAATAAATACAGTTTTGATGCATGTATTCAAGCGGCTAAAATAAAAGCAGGAAATGGACTTGTGTTTTTAAGTATAGTAGCTTCAACAGCTCCGTTTATAGGCCTTTTCGGAACTGTTATAGGAATACTTAGTGCATTTAATGGTATGCAAAGCGTTACTACTATTAATATGATTGCTCCATCAATAGCCGATGCTTTAATCGCAACGGCAGTCGGTATTATTACGGCGGTGCCTGCATATAGTTTTCATCAAATACTTTCAAAAAAGATTGACGATTTAATATCAACACTAAAAATGCAAAGAGATATATATCTTAGCAAATGAAAAAGCCAGAATTAAACATTACGCCCTTTGTAGATATAATGCTTGTTTTGCTTGCAATACTTATGGTATCTGTTAGTGTTTCCACTTATCAAGAAAGAACGGTCAATCTGCCGCAGGGAAGCAAAAAAACTCCGGCTATGAAAAAAGCAACCATAACAATAATTATTAAAAAAGACGCAGAAGTGTTAGTTAATAATCAAAGGATGCCGGTGAAAAATTTTTTGGAAAATTTTAATCTGAAATATGGAAATTATAATAAAAATTCACTTGTTTATATAGCAGCGGACAAAGATATAAAATATTCTCTTTTTATGAAAATATATTCATCTGTCGTAAAAACCGGATTTACCCAGATAGGATTACTTACTAAATGAAACTTGTAGCTTTTGTTCTTTCTTTGATTTCTTATGGTTTGGTTTTGCTTTTTTTTTATTTTATTTTTAATCGTAAACCTCAAAAAGAAAATATTGTTTATATACATACGGCAATAGTTACTAAAAATTTCAATTTAAATCAAAATCGTTTAATTAAAAGGAATGTTATAACCCATACAAAAGCTGCAAAAAAAATTCCAAAACCTAAAAAAAATACAAAAAAATTGAAAATTGGTTCAAAATCTTCTTTTACAAAAGGAGGAAATGTAAATTTTAATGATATATTTAAAAATGTCCATTATAATATTTCGACAAAAAAAGTAAATTTGGAAAAACAGAATAGTATGAGCAGATTTAAAGGTCAGATTTTTAAACAATTGAATAAGATAAAAAATATAAATATAAATATAAACATTTCATATAACACTCATTCAAATGTTTCAAAAGGAAAAATTAATGAACTGATTAATAAAATTTACGAAATTTGGAATAATATTTCATTTATTCCGGGTGAATACGCTATAATTAAATTTATAAATAATAATGGAAATATAAATGTTTTAATTTTGGATAGCAATTTAAATATAGATAAACAAAAAGAATTGATAGAAGGAATAAAAAATATAAAATATAACAAAAATATAGATATAACGATAAAATTTCAAACAAAGGTAAACAAATGAGAAAAATTTTTTTAATATTTTTATTTTTGGTAGGATTATATTCAAAAGAACTTGTTATAACGAAATATTTAGAAAATATGCCTAATATTATTGTGAATTATAGAGGTGTAAAACCTGTTGAAAAAATTTTAAAAATGGATTTTACTGTTTTGAATCATTTTAATGTTAAATACGATACCAATGAAACAAATAATACTGCTATGGTGTTTGATATATCTTATAATAAATCCAAAAAACTTTTGGATGTTAAATATTTACAACATAATAATTTAGTCTTGGAAAAAAGATATAAATCCACAACTTATGCATATTTTCCTTTTTTAGTACATAGAGCCGTTTATGATATAAATAAATATTTTAATATGCCAAGTGCCAAATTTTTAATTAGAAAAGTCGTTTATTCTATTTTAACTGCTCCCAAGGAGGCGTCCATTTATTTGTCAGATTATACACTATCATATAAAAAACTGCTAATCACAGGGGGGCTAAATATTTTTCCGAGATGGGCTGATGTAAATCAAACGAGTTTTTATTTTACAAAGTATCAAAGGCTTCCTACATTATATAAATTTAATATTTATACTGGTAAACTTCAAAAAATTCTTTCATCACAAGGATTATTAATAGTTTCTGATGTGAATTCAAAAAAAGGAATTTTGTTAACATTGGCTCCAAAAGGAAATCCTGATGTTTATTGGTATAAAAATCATAAATTAATTCAAATAACGAAATATCCGGGAATAGATGTAAGCGGTAAATTTTGGGGTAATAAAATAGTGTTTATATCCGATAGATACGGTTTGCCTTATGTATTTCAAAAAGATTTAAAAACAGGAGACATTACAAGGGTGCTTTATCAAGGTAAAAATCAAGTAGGTGTAGATACATATAAAAATTTGATGGTTGTAAGCACTAGGGAGACGAATAAGGCATTTGGCGATAATACATTTAATCTGTTTTTGCTTAATCAAAATGATGATTCGCTTAAAAGGCTTACATTCGGAGGGCAAAATATGTTTCCTAACTTTTCAGTTGATGGAAATTCAATAATGTTTATAAAAAGAGAGCATTTTTACAGTAAAATTGGTATAATACGTTTAAATGAAAACAAAATTTTTTACTATCGATTGCCTAAAATTTTGCAATCGTTTGACTGGTAAAACAAAAAAAGGAGAACAACATGAGAAAAAAAATCTTATTTACAGCTGTTGCAGCAGTGTTTTTAATTACCGGATGTTCAAAACAGCCAAGTTTGGAAAATGCTCAAAATGCAAACAATAATACAATGCAAATGCAAAGTGAACAAAATCAATCAAATGCCAATGAAAGTGTAAACACTCAAAATGCCGAAGTTCAAACTCAAACTATTCCGGGAGCTGCGAGTGTAAGTGCAATTACCAATAATCAAGAATTTGCCAAAAAGGTAGCAAATATTGTGATATATTTTAATTTTGACAAATATAATATAAGACCTGACCAATGGCCAAAAGTTGAAAAACTTGCAAAAATTTTAAAATCGAATTCTTCAAATTATACAATTAGAATTGAAGGAAATTGTGATGAATGGGGAACGGAAGAGTATAATTACGCCTTGGGATTGAAAAGGGCAAATACCGTTAAAAATGCTTTAATTAAACTCGGAGTCAATCCTAAAAAACTTACAATAATAAGTTACGGAGAATTAAATCCCGTATGTACAGCTCATGCTAAATGGTGTTGGAGATTAAACAGAAGAGATAATTTTACATATCTACCATAAATTAGATACAATTCCTAAAAAAAGGAATTGTATGAAAAAATTTCTTATTTTAATCCCTCTTTTGATTTTTGCCGATGTTAATCCTTTTAATGCGGGTAATCTTAATTCAAGTACGCCTTATGGTTTAACTACTGATGAAAAAGCAATACTTTTAAATAAAAAAAATATTAATAAATTGAATAACAATATTCAAAATATTCAAAATGATATTGCAAAAATAAAACTTAAACTTTCTAATTATAATGAGATAATAAATGATAAATTATCTGCATTTCCGACAGTAATTGATGAAATAGATAGTGCTATGAATGATATAGTAACATTGAAAAAAGAATATAATCAAACGCAATCTCAAATTAATAATTTAAAAATTGAGATTGATAATTTAAAGACGAAAATTAATTCAATGGAAAATAATTTGACCTCAATTAAGGAAAGTATAGAAGAGATAGTAAAAATACAAAATCAGAATTTTCAAACATTAAAACAAAGCATTTTTGAAATTGTTAAAAGATTAAACAAACAAAAACCTCTTTCTCTTAAAGAAGCTTTTGCAATAGCAAGAAAAGATTTTTTTAATGGTAATCTTAATGAATCGAAAAAATATTTTTCTTATACACTTTCAAAAAATTATATGCCAGCGACTTCCGCTTTTTATTTGGGCGAAATAGCATATAAAGAAAAACATTATAAAGAGGCTCTTGCATATTATAAAAAAAGCGTGGATTTATATTCTAAAAAAACCTCTTTTACATCCAGACTTTTATATCATAGCGCAAAAGCGTTTTTGTATTTAAATAATAAAAAAGCGGCAAAACTTTCTTTTGAAAAACTTATTTCCGATTATCCTAAATCCAAATATGCTACTTTGGCAAAAAAAGATTTGGCAAAATTAAAGTAATATGTTATACTTTAATTCAATTAAATTTAAAGGATTCAAATGGCAAATGTATATGGAATAGAATATACGGTGAAAAATTCAAAAGGTGAAGTGGTAGATTCCAATAAAGGACAAGCTCCGTTAGAATTTATCTCAGGTAAAAATCAGATAATACCGGGTCTTGAAAAAGAGATAGAAGCAATGAATGTAGGCGAGGAAAAAACGGTTACAATACCTGCAAAAGAAGCATATGGCGAATATAACGAAGAAATGCTTCAAGAAGTTCCAAGAGATCAGTTTGAAGGAATTGAACTTCAAAAAGGAATGACGCTTTATGGTCAAACTCCTGATGGACAAACTATTGCCGTAACAGTTAAAGATTTTGACGATCAAAAAGTCGTTGTTGATTATAATCATCCGTTAGCGGGAGAAGATTTGACTTTTGATGTGAAAATCGTAACGAAAAGAGAAGCAACCCCCGATGAAACTCTAAGCGGGCAAATTGGCGGACAAGCTTAAAATTTATAGTAATAGGTGAGGTTTTTACTAACCCCCTCCTACAAAATTTAACGCTTCTATTTTATCTCCTTCTTTGAGAATATATTTATCCCAATTTTCTTTTTTAACAATTTGCATATTGACGGCTATCGCCATTGTTTTATCAAGAATTTCGAGTTCTTTAAGAAGCGTTTGAATCGTAGTATTAGGTTTTATCTTTTTTTCAATTCCGTTGATTTTTATTTTTATTAGATTTTCTCTTTTCATTTAAACTCCGTTTATATTGTTATTTCCTTAATATCTGCAATATCCAAAAATTCTTTATATATTGAAGCTATAAGGCTTTTTCTATTGAATTTTATTTTTTCATCATCTACATTTACCAAAACATTGTCAAAAAATTTATCGATTAATGGTTTTAGAGAAATTAAAAAATCAAGTTTCTTTTCCATATCTTTAATCTCTTTTACTTTTTGAAATTCTCTCCACAGTTCTTTTTCCTCTTTTTTCTCAAAAAGATTTTCATCTACTTTTATAGAATTAATGTCAAAATCTTTGACGATATTCGCAACCCTTTTGAAAGTTATTGAAAGGTCGTTAAAATCTCTGCTTGTTACAATATTATTTAGAAGTTTTATTTTTTTGTCTATTTGTATCAAATTACTTTCGCCTGTTGCCAAAACTGCTCTTATAACCGTAGGGTTTACATCATAAAATTTATAAAGTCTCTCAAAAATAAAATCAATCACTTCATTTTCATCCAAATTTCGGTAATTTTCTTTTAAATCTTTTACGGTTTTTTTAATATCAATAGGGATGCTGTTTTCAATTGATATTTTAAGTATATGGTTTGCCGCTCTTCTAAGTCCAAACGGGTCTTTGTTTCCTTTGGGTTTTTTATCAATGCTGAAAAGCCCCAAAATAGTATCCAGATTTTTTGCTATGTTTAAAAGCGCAGATGTTTTATTTGAGGCATAATCGCCGTATTGCTCTTTTATTGCAACGGCAATTTCTTTATCTATTCCTTCTTTTAGGGCATAATAATAACCCATTATTCCTTGAAGTTCGGTAAATTCGTAAACCATTTCGCTTAAAAGGTCTGCTTTTGCCAAATTTACAGCTTTTTTGGCTTTTTCCAAATCTCCTTTATAATTTTTTGCCAAATATTCAATAATTTTTTCTTCTCTTTTTACTTTATCGTAAAGTGAACCGAGTTTGTCCATATAGACGATATTTTTTAATCCTTCAATTTTAAGGCCGTTTTTCAAATCGTTTTCATAGAAAAATAAAGCGTCGTTTAATCTGGCTTTTAATACCCTTTCGTTACCTTTGATAATTTTTGAAAAATCATCTGTAAAAGCGTTGCTTACAACTATAAATTTATTAGTTAATTTTCCGTCTTTAAATACTGGAAAATATCTTTGATGCTCTTTCATTGAGGTAATTATTACTTCCGGAGGCAATATTAAAAATTCTTCATCGAAATTTCCCAAAAGTGCGGTAGGATATTCGGTAATAGCGATAATCTCATTTAATAAATCTTCATCAATTCGGACTTTTAAATTATTTTCTTTTTCTATTTTTTTAATTTCTTCCAATATTTTTTTCTTTCTCTCATCCGGATATAAAATTACTCCGTTTTTATCGAGTTTGCAAAAATATTCTCCCGCAAAATCGAAAAAAATAGGTTTTTTTACAATTCTATGGGGCATGGTGAAATTACTTGAAGTAACGCAAAAAGAATTAAATGTAATGGCTTCGTTTTCGAGCATACACAAAATCCATCTCACGGGTCTTATGAATTCGTTTTTACATCTTCCCCATTTCATAGTTTTGCCAAAATTTAGAGATTTTAGCCATTTTTCAATCATTTCAGGCAGGAGTTCTTTTGCGTTTTTACCTTTTATTTCTTTTTTGTAATATAAAAATTCCTGGTTGTTTTTTGTTTTATATTCAATTTCATTTATCGAAATTCCGACTTTTTTTGCAAAACCTTCAATTGCTTTGGGGTTTTTTTCAGCAATTGTTTTTGGAGCTCCCCATATTTCTTGGGTGTTATCCGGTTGTTTTGTGGGAAATTCTCTGTGCCAGAGTGTCAGTCTTCTCGGTGTATAAAAAAAATCAAAATCTGTTTTTAAATTGTATTCTTCCAAAATAAAAAGCCATTTTTTTTCTATATTCGGAAGCTCTTTAAGTAAAGGTATTGCGGGTAGCTCTTCAACTCCTATTTCAATTAACAAAGGTTTTAACATTAATATCCTTTTTTAGTGTAATTTTATCAAAATGTAGTATAATATGTGCGGTAAGAATGAATAATAAGATGATTTGAAAATAATTACAAATTTTGATCGATAATTCAAGATTATCAAGTAACCAATAAAAAAGGGTTATAAATGAAACCACAAATTTTTAAGGAAAAAGTTAGAGTAAATAAAAACGATATAGATTTCAACGGACATGTAAACAATTTGAAATATCTCGAATGGATGATAAATGCAGCCGTCAAGCATTCAGAAAGTCTCGGCTTTACCCCCGATACATATAAAAAAATGGGCTCAACCTGGTTTGTAAAATCTCATCATATCGAATATAAACATCCCGCATTTTTAGGGGATGAGCTTATAATTAAAACATGGATAGACGAAGTAGGAAAAATAACTTCAAAAAGAAAATATGAAATTTACAAAAATGATATATTATTGGCTTATGGGGAGACGGAGTGGGTTTTTGTGGATATAAAAACCCACAGACCCAAAAAAATACCCAAAGATTTGATAGAAAAATATTTTGTGTTATAATATAAAAAATAAAGGGGGGCTGAAATGAAAATTTATACACCCGATATTAAAGAAAAAATTCATTTGCCTCAGGTATATCCTCTATGCGGCGGAGATAATATTTCCCCGGAGGTTAAATGGGAAGATGCTCCTGTTAAAACAAAATCGTTTGCTCTTACTTTTTTTGATCCCGATGCTCCGAGTGATCATGGATGGTGGCATTGGCTTGTTGTGAATATTCCTTTAAACGTTACGTTTTTTCCGAGAAATGCTGGAAATCCTGTAAGTGAATATTTTGATTTGGGATTTCAAACAATAAACGATTACGGAGAAATAGGATATGGCGGTCCGTGTCCGCCTCCGGGAGATCCTCACAGATATATTTTGAGCGTTTATGCTCTTAGTATTCCCGAAATTAATCTATCAAGAGAAATAAATCCGCAAATAGTAGCTGAATATATAAAAAAATATTCAATAGATACCGATTCTGTGATGGGGCTTTATAAAAGGGGATGGGAATAAATTAATGTAGTAAAAGTAAATAATTTTTATAAATAGGCTCATCTACATATAGACCGTCTATTGTAAACGGGCCTTCTTTTTCAAATCTTTCTACAATTGTTTTTGCAAATTCCAAATCTTCATCAAAAATTTTATTGGCGATTTCAACTTGGGCCGGGGTTATGCATCCCACTCCTTTTATTCCAGTGTTTTTTTGAATCAGGCACCAGTTTTTAAAGCCTTCAATGTCTTTGTATTGCTGATAAACAAAGCCGATTGGCGTTATGTTGTTATAATTTGAATACAAAGAAAAATGAGAAAGCAAGTTATGTATAAAAGGATTTTGTTCATTTATGATTGAATGCGAAATATTTAATTCGTTAAGTAAATCATAAATTCCAAGATAAAAAGCTTTTATTTTCGGATGTGTAAAATTTTGGAGGTTAATGAAAACTTCTTTTGTTTCAATAGATATATGTAAATCTTTATCTGTAAGAAAAAAAACATCGTCAATATCTTCGATACTGTTTACTTTGGGAATTCTAAATGCATTTATATTGAATTTTTCAAAAAATTTTATCTCTTCTTTACCACTTGTTTCAAGAGGATTTATTCTTATTACCAATTCTTTATTCGGGTTTTTGTAATGAGATAAAAATATTCCGATTATGATTTTTGCTATCTCTTTTTTTTCTTTCGGAACACCGTCTTCAAGGTTTAGAATTATTGTGTCGGCTTCAATTTCATCGATTTTGTTTAAATGTTTTATATTATGGCCGCTTACCATTAAAGCGCTTCGTTTTTTTGTAATGGGTAGTTTTGTTTTATGAGGGTTTTTTATAAGTTTCAGAGCTTTTTTAATGTCGTTGTTTTTTATTATTTCTTCAAGCTCTTTCGTGTTTTCAAAAATCATTTTTTATTCCTTGAAATGGATTGGATATAAAGATAAATTGCGCTTATTTCCTTGTTGGTTAAATAATCGTATTTGGGCATAACGGATAAATTTTTATGAAAAAGTTTTTTTTGAAATTTTTCAAAAGAAATATTTGTAATATCTGGTGTTTTTAAAATTTTTAAAATTTTGTGTTTGTTTTTTAGAATATAATATTTTGCTATTATTTTTCCTTCGGCTTTTTCTCCGTGGCATTTGGCACAGCTAATACCTCTGGGATTGTTATAAAGCATTTTCCCGTATTCAAGTTTTGTAATAAACCAATCTGTTTTAGCAAATAAAAATATTGGAATTAAAATAAGTATTAATCTCAAAAAAAACCTTTTATGTTAAAATTCTAAAATATTTTAGCAAAAAGGAAACGAAATGACAATTTTGGACGGGAAAAAACTCTCGGAAAAAATAAAATCGGAAGTTAAAAAAGAAGTTGAAGTGTTAAAATCAAAAAACTTAACACCGGGTCTTGCGGTTATTTTAGTTGGTAATGATCCCGCCAGTCAAACATATGTTAGAATGAAAAAAGAAGCTTGTCAAAAAGTAGGAATTTATTCTGTTGTTCATGAATTTCCGGAAAACATAAGCGAAAAAGAACTTTTCTCAACCATTGATATGATAAATGAAAATCCTAATATTCACGGGCTTTTGATTCAATTGCCTCTGCCAAGTCATATTGACACAACCAAAGTTCTTGAAAGGGTTTCTCCTACTAAGGATGTGGACGGATTTCATCCTTATAATATGGGAAGATTGGTTGAAGGTCTTGATACATTTGCTCCATGCACGCCTCTTGGGGTAATGGAATTATTGGAAGAGTATAAAATCGATGTGTATTCAAAAAACGTATGTGTTGTGGGTGCAAGTAATATTGTAGGAAAACCAATGTGGGCTCTTTTGGTTAATAAAATGGCAAGTGTCGATATATGTCATATTGCAACGAAAGATTTGAAAGAACATACAAAAAAAGCCGATATTGTTATCGTGGGAGTGGGAAAAGTAAATTTAATAACCTCCGATATGATAAAAGAAGGTGCAGTTGTTGTGGATATTGGAATTAATAAGCTCCCAAACGGAAAACTTGTCGGTGATGTTGATTTTGAAAATGTCAGCAAAAAAGCTTCGTTTATTACTCCCGTTCCTGGCGGTGTAGGGCCTATGACAATTGCCATGCTTCTTAAAAACACCGTAAAAGCGGCTAAAAAATTTTTAAAAGAGGAAAAATGAAAGATAAATTAAAAAAATTTTATCATTGGTCGAATACTTGGACAGGGACGATAGTAATTGTTCTTTTGGTTATTTTCTTTTTAGCTCAGGCTTTCGTTATACCAAGCGGGAGTATGAAAAGAACTTTACTTCCGGGAGATGCTTTATTTGCCGAAAAATTCGCATATGGAATTCCTATTCCGCATATTCCTTGGCTTGAAATACCTATTTTACCGGATTTCAGGGGAGATGGACATTTAATTGACGGACCTAGACCTAAACGAGGTGATATTGTAATATTTCGCTGGCCGCTTAAACCATCTATGCATTTTGTAAAAAGATGTGTAGCTGTTGGCGGGGATGAGTTAATGGTAAGAAATAAACATTTATTGTTAAGGATTGAAAACAATACTCAAAAAACTATTGAATTTGCAAAAAAAATGGGCGCTAAAACAGAAATTTTAAACGGAGAAATATGGGCGGTTGATCCGTATATGAAAAAATATCCAGGAATTCATCATGATAAGAATGTAAATTTTCCTCCGCAAGTTGTAAATTATGGACCTATCATAGTCCCGAAAGATGAATATTTTATGATGGGAGATAATAGAGACCATAGCGATGATTCAAGGTTTTGGGGACCTGTTAAATACAAATATATTGTCGGGAAGCCGTGGTTTATTTATATGAGCTGGGATAAAAATTGGACAATCAGATGGAACAGGGTCGGAAAAAGCATTAAGGAAATAGAAAAAGAATTAAGAGAAGGTAAAAAGCCTTATCTTACTGATGGATGTAAGTGAAGTGAAAAATAAAAAGTATAAAGTAAAAAGGTATTTAAAATTAGTAGAGGTTGGTGTTATTTAGTGTCTCTAAAATTTGACCTATAACAATAAAAAATTATCAATTGATAGTAAACTAATAACTAATACATAAATAAACGGAGTTAATAATGGGATCAATAATTGATTATTTAGCAATAATTATAGCCTTTTTAATTGCAATAATAGGCCATGAAATTATGCATGGATTAGTAGCTAAATATTACGGCGATATGACAGCCTCAAAAGCAGGGAGACTTTCAATTAATCCTCTTAGGCATATTGATCCTTTCGGTAGTATAATTTTCCCTTTGCTTTTATATTTTTCCCAAAAGCTTGCAGGAGTTAGTAATCCTATAATTTTCGGTTGGGCAAAACCTGTGCCTGTTAATATGTTTACAGTTATTGAAAATGGAGGATATATAGCAGGTGTTGCGGTTAGTCTTGCAGGCGTTACATATAATTTTGTAGTTGCGCTTATAGCTTCAAGTTTGGTTGCGTTTTTTTATCCGGCTCATAGTCTTTTGAGCGGATTTGTATTTTTGTTATTATATTATTCCGTAGTTGTCAATGTTATTTTGGCCGTATTTAATTTAGTGCCGATTCCTCCTCTTGACGGGGCAAATGGCGTTAAATTTCTGGCTTTGCAATTCAAATGGGAAGGAGTGGTTAAATTTTATAATAAAATAGAGCCTTACGGAATGTTGATTTTGCTTATAATACTTTTTACACCTATTGCAAATTATATTTTTTGGCCTGCTGAAATTTTAATTAGCTGGCTTTTGCATTAATGTTTAAACCAGCTTTTTACTTTATCGATTGCCTCTTCAAGAATTGATTTATGCTCTTTTATCTCTCCGGTAAAACTTTCGTGCAGTTTTTCAAGCAGTTCTTTTTGTTCATCAGTTAGTTTTTTCGGATAGACGATATTTATTATCGCATACAAATCGCCTTTGTATCCGGAATTAGGATCAGCAAGACCCTGATTTTTCAAAACGATTTGGGTTTTATCTTTGATAAAAGGTTTGATTTCTATCTCTTTTTCGCCTTCAAGTGTAGGGATTTTTATTTTATCTCCCAAAATGGCACTAGTGAAAAAAACAGGCACATCGACAATTAAATTATTTCCTTTCCTTTTGAAAATTTTTGAAGGGGCTACATTGAATATCAAATACAAATCACCTCTGCCTCTTTTACCTTCATTTCCTTTTTTTGCAATTCTCATTCTCATTCCAGAATCTACACCGGCAGGAATATCTATTTTTGTTTTTTCTTTTTTCAAAATATATCCTCTACCTTTACACTTAGGACATTTTTCTTTGATAATATAACCTTTGCCTTTACAATTAGGACAGGTTTGGGCTATTCTCATAAATCCGTTGCCCATTAAAACTTGACCTTTGCCGTGGCACAAAGGGCATGTTTCTTTTACTTTTGCTCCGGTTCCTTTACATTCGGGACACAGTGCAAAATATTCATATTCTATTTCTTTACTAATTCCGTATGCCGCTTCTTCAAAAGAGAGATTGACTTTTATAGCTTTATCGATATCATAAGGCAAATCTTCTTCATATGTTTCAAATCCGAAGCCTCCGCCAAAAATATCGTTAAACATATCGAAAATATCTTCAAAGGAGGTATTTGTTTGATAACCTCTGCCTTGCAAACCTTCTTTTCCGTATCTGTCATAAATAGCTCTTTTTTCATCATCGCTCAATACTTGGTAAGCTTCGTTTATGAGTTTGAATTTTTCTTCGGCTTCTTTATCTCCCGGATTTTTATCCGGATGATATCTCATTGCAAGTTGTCTGTAAGCCTTTTTGATTTCTATTTTTGTCGCATTTTTGCTTATCCCAAGTATTTCATAATAATCCATTATAACTCCTAAAATTTTTTTGGAATTATACCAATTAAAAAATAAAGAATTAAAATTTTTATTTAATAAAACTATTAATAAATAACTTGACATAAATAGACTAAACTTGTTATAATTACATCAGCTAAAACTTTTAAGGAGGGAAATATGGAAAAATTATTCGAAAAATTAACAAATCAAATGATGGAAGCAATAGAAAGCGGATTAAGTCTTGCACTTCATAATAAAAATCCGGAAGTTCATCCGTTGCATGTATTATGGGGGCTTTTGACAAATACAAATACCGTTTTGAATCAGGCTCTTAATAAAATGGGTGTTGACAAGAGTGCAATAGAGCTTGAAATAAAATCCACGGTAGATAGACTTCCGAAAGTCGATAACATAACAAAAGAATCAATAAGAATTGGAAGAGAGCTTATCAATTCTCTTCAACAAGCCGAAGCGCTTGCGACAAAGATGGGCGATAAATATGTGGCTGTGGATACATGGCTTATTGCTAATTTAAACTCTTTTAAAGAGACGCTGGGAAAATTTGTTGATTTGATGGAGCTTAAAAAAACTCTCCAAGCAATAAGAGGAGATGCAAAAATTGAGAGCAAAAGTGCAGATGAAAATCTTGACGCATTAAACAAATACGGAATAGATTTAACAGAAAAAGCAAGAAAAGGCGAGCTTGACCCGGTTATCGGAAGAGATGAAGAAATTAACAGAATGACACAGATATTGATTAGAAAAACAAAAAACAATCCGATTTTACTTGGAGAGCCCGGGGTTGGTAAAACGGCTTTGGTTGAAGGTTTGGCACAAAGAATTGTTAAAAAAGAAGTGCCAACAAGCATTCAAAACAAAAAAATTATCGCTCTTGATATGACGGCTTTGATAGCAGGTGCCAAATATAGAGGTGAATTTGAAGACAGACTTAAAGCCGTAGTGGATGAGGTAAAAGCCAATCCGAATATTATTTTGTTTATTGATGAGATTCATACAATTGTGGGAGCAGGTGCAAGCGAGGGAAGTATGGATGCTGCAAATATCTTAAAACCCGCACTTGCAAGAGGCGAGCTTAGAACAATCGGTGCGACGACTTTGAAAGAATACAGAAAATATTTTGAAAAAGATGCAGCACTTCAAAGAAGATTTCAGCCCGTAATGGTAAATGAACCGAGTGTAAACGAAGCTATTAGGATTTTAAGAGGACTTAAAGACAGACTTGAAGCTCACCATCAGGTTATTATTAAAGATGAAGCATTAGTAGCGGCGGCAAAACTTACAGACAGATATATTACCGATAGATTTTTACCTGATAAAGCAATTGATGCAATAGACGAAGCTGCGGCTGAAATTAGAATGCAAATTGAAAGTGAACCGTTTGAGCTTTCTAAAATCAAAAGGGAAATAGAGCAATTGATGGTTGAAAAACAGGCTCTTGAAATGGAAGGAAGTGAAAGTGAAAAAATCAAAAAAAGATTGGAAGAGATAGAAAAAGAACTTGCTAATCTTGAAGAAGAAAAAAGAAAATTAGAAAGCAAATATGAAGAAGAAAAAAGAGTTTTAAAATCAATTGCCGATTTGAAAGAACAGATTGAAAAATTAAAAACAGAGGCCGAAATTGCAAAAAGAGAAGGAAATTTTGCAAAAGCCGCTGAAATAGAATACGGAAAAGTAGTTGAGCTTAATAAAAAATTAAGCGAACTTGAAAGCAAATGGGAAGAGATGCAAAAAGAAGGAACGCTTCTTAAAAATGCGGTTGATGAAGAATCAGTTGCAAATGTTGTAAGCAAATGGAGCGGAATTCCTGTATCTAAAATGCTAAAAAGCGAACTTGAAAAAATATTGCATATTGAAGATGAACTTAAAAAATGGGTTGTAGGTCAAGATGAGGCAATTAAAGCGGTTGCGAGAGCAATTAAAAGAAATAAAGCCGGACTTGGAGATCCGAATAGACCAATAGGCAGTTTTATGTTCTTGGGTCCTACTGGGGTTGGTAAAACTGAAACGGCTAAAACATTGGCAAGATTTTTGTTTGATGATGAAAAAGCATTAATCAGATTTGATATGAGTGAATATATGGATAAAATTTCCGTATCAAAACTTATAGGTGCGGCTCCGGGATATGTGGGATATGAAGAAGGAGGTCAATTAACCGAAGCGGTTAGAAGAAAACCGTATAGCGTAATACTTTTTGATGAGATTGAAAAAGCACATCCAGATGTATTTAATATTTTATTGCAAGTGCTTGATGACGGAAGGCTTACAGATAATAAAGGCGTAACGGTCGATTTTAAAAATACGATTATTATCCTCACAAGCAATATTGCAAGCGATATTATTATGGAAATAAAAGATTCCAATGCAAGAAAAGAAGCGGTATGGGCAGAGCTTAAAAGAAGAATGAAACCGGAATTTTTAAACAGGCTTGATGAGGTGGTAGTATTTAATCCTCTTGGAAAAGAGCAAGTTAAACAAATTGTTGAAATATTGCTAAGAAAAATCAAAAACAGACTTGAAGAAAGAGAAATCGAGCTTGTTTTAAGCGAAAGGGCAAAAGATTTTGTAGCCGAGGTAGGATTTGATCCGGTATTTGGTGCAAGACCTCTAAAAAGAGCGCTTGCGGATGTGGTTGAGGATAAATTGGCCGAGCTTATTCTTGAAGGAAAAGTAAAAGACGGCGACAAAGTCGAATTTGACGTTGATGAAACAAGTGTTATTGTAAAAGTTAATTCCGTTGAAGTGGCAAGAGACCCTAAATAAGGCTCTTGCTTATTGTAAGAGTTTAAAACTCTACAACCTCCAATACCTCTACGATTTTTAATACAAATAACAAATCTGCAAAATTTACAATATATGCTTTAATTTTTTATTTAATTTTAGTAAAATACGCCAAAAAGGCCTTTTATGAAAGAAAAAATAATAAAAAAAATAAAAAATTCAAAACTTGAAAAAGACAAAATAGACACTGCAATTCATCATATAAACGAATGGTATATCGAAGATATTACCGAAAAAAAATTTATCGAGGAATTGATTAGAAAATTTCCTTTTTTAGAAAAAATATTAAAGGATTGAAATGTATCTTTGGTATTTTAATCTACATTTGATAGCTGCAATTAGTTGGATGGTTTTTTTATTACAGTTTATTAAAACGTTTCAATATGATAAAAAAGCAGATAAAGTAATTTTTAATTTTTTAAGTCTTTTTTTTATGTTAATAGTATTATTTTTGGGGATTAAAATGATATTAATGAATCCGGCTGTTGCAAAAAAAAGTGGTTGGCTTCATACAAAGTTGAGTTTTGTAATCATATTAATGCTTGAAAATATTTATTTGAGTTTGAAATTTTTCAAAAAAAAGAAAATTACAAGATTATTTTTAGAAATACTTTATTGGTTAAGTTATATTTTATTTATATTAAGTATTTCATTAAGTTTATTTAAACCGTTTTAATTAAATTATAAAAGGATATAAATGTTAAGATTTGCCCCATCTCCGACAGGAGATATGCATATAGGTAATTTAAGGGTAGCGATTTTTAATTATATAGTTGCACGTCAAAGAAATGAAAAGCTGCTTATCAGGATTGAAGATACCGATAAACAAAGAAATATTGAAGGAAAAGATAAGGAAATTTTGGATATTCTTGATACTTTTGGAATAAAATACGATCAGGTTGTATATCAATCCGGTAATTTTCATATTCACGAACAAATGGCAAAAAAACTTTTAGATAGCAAAAAGGCGTTTGTCTGTTTTTGCACGGAAGATGAAATATCCATTGAAAGAGAAAAAGCGAAACTTGAAAAAAAGCCTTACAGATATTCCGGAAAATGCGAGTATTTAACCTCAAAAGAAGTCGAAGAAAACATAAAAAACAAAAAACCTTTTGTAATCAGATTTAAAAAACCCCAAAAATCCGTTAAATTTAAAGACTTAATAAAAGGTGAATTTGACTTTGAACCTTTCGAAATCGATAGTTTTGTGATTTTAAGAGCTGACTTAACACCCACATATAATTTTGCATGTGCTATTGATGATATGATTTATGATATTTCGCTTGTGATAAGAGGCGAAGATCATTTAAGCAATACTCCCAAGCAAATAGCACTCAGAAATGCTTTGGGTTATGAAAAAGAGATTGAATATGCCCATTTGCCGATTATTCTTAATGAAAAAGGCAAAAAAATGAGCAAAAGAGATAATGCAAGCAGTGTGAAATGGTTGTTAAATGAAGGATTTTTGCCAGAAGCCATTTCGAATTATCTTATTTTGTTAGGAAATAATTTCGAAAAAGAGATTTTTACGCTTGAAGAAGCCGTTGAATTTTTCGATTTGAGTAAAATTTCGAAAGCTCCGGCAAAGTTTGATATTGAAAAACTTAAATTTTTGAATAAAGAGCATATGAAAAAAATAGATAATCTCTCAAAAAAATTTGGAGTGAATGAAATTTATGAAGAACTTTTGCAAATTTTTAAAAATGAAAGTTCAACATTAAAGCAAATTAAAGAAAAATTTGATAAAGTGTTTGAAAAATCAACGGATTTGGAATTTGAAAAAGAAAGAGAAATTATTAAAAAAGAAATTTTGGAAAATGAGCTTGAAGAGAGTTATGAAGAGTTTAAAAAACGCATTCAAAACAATACTTCTCTTAAAGGAAAAAATCTTTTTATGCCTCTTCGTGAACTTTTAATAAATGAAAAACACGGAGCGGAAATTAAAGATTTATATGATGCAATGAAGCCTTATTTAAAAAATATAATAAAGGAAAGATAAATGAATGCGATATTAATCAGTATTTTGCAATTTATTAATTTAATTATCGGAATTTATATTTGGGTGGTTATAATCGCTGCGCTAATTACATGGGTTCAGCCAAACCCTTATAATCCCATTGTCAGGTTTTTATGGAATGTAACAGAACCGATTTATCGATATATAAGGCGTTTTATTCCTACTGTTATAGGGGGATTTGATATTGCACCTATTATTTTGATTTTGGTTTTGGAATTTTTGCAAATTTTGATAAATAATATTATAGTGAGATTATAATTGAAGTTTTTTTTGTTTTTAATTCCTTTTGTTTTATTTTCTTATGATTTAAATCTCTCTTTTTTGTTAACGAAACCCAAAAGTTATGTTAGGGATTTTTATTTAACCGAATTTATGCGAGAAACCAATAATTCGGTATTGGCTTTTAAAGCGTTTAGTGCTCTTTATAAGATTAAACTTTTTAAACATACAAAACTTTTGGCAAAATTTCCTCAATTTAAAAAAATATATGAATGTATAAATGTAAAAAAAGAGTATTTGAGAAAAGTGAATATAAGTTGTATATTAAATGACGGATTATCTCTGAAAACAATTTCCAAATTAAATAAAAACGATTTATTATATCTTTATAAAAATTTGCCTCCTTCAAAACAAAGAAGTGCAGTTAAGGATTTTTTGGATAATAATTTTTCAAACGTATTTAAAAATAGGGATTTGGGGTATTATTTTATGATCCAATTTCCCAATAAAAGAATTGATCAAAATATAAATGATTTTTCTATTTTTGAAGACAGTTATTTTTATATGTTTGTTAAAAATGCCGTAGTATATCGATTGAACAAAATTCAGCATTCTTTGGATAAAATAGATTATAAAAATTTTGATGACAATGTTAAATGGTGGCTTTTTTTAAATTCAATGACACTTAAAAATTATAAAAGAGCAAAAAACATTCTTTTATCTATTAAAAATAAAAACAGTAAAATAAATTTTTGGCTTTGGAAACTCACAGGCAAAAAGAAATATTTTGATTATTTGCTTTCTCAAACAAGAATAAATTTTTATACTCTTTATGCTTATGAAAAAGCAAAAAAAAATTTTATAATAAAAAGAAATATTATTTATAATTCGGTAAAAAATCCCAAGTTCAATGAAACTAATCCTTGGGACGTTTTGAAATTTTTTTATGAATTGAAAAATTCCAAAAATCTTTTTGCTTTTGCAAAAAAACTTGATTGTAATAAAACAATGGCACTAAAAGCAATTGTTTTGGATAAAGCTTATCATTATAAATATAATTATTTCATAACACCGGATATATACAATGACAAAAATCTTACGTTAAAGTCGTTTGTTTATGCAATTGCAAGGCAGGAAAGTAGATTCATACCGGCAAGTGTCAGCAGAAGCTATGCACTCGGGATGATGCAAATTATGCCTTTTTTGGTTAGAATGTATAAAGAAAATGTATTTAAACAATTTAATTACAAAGAAAATATAAAACTTGGTGTTAAATATATAAAATGGCTTTTTAAAAATTTACATTCTCCTTTAATGGTAGCTTATGCATATAACGGAGGAATAGGTTTTGTTAAGAGAAAAGTTTTACCTTTTTTTAAATATAAAGGAAAATTCGAGCCGTTTTTGAGTATGGAACTTATACCGCTCGACGAATCAAGAGAATACGGCAAAAAAGTTTTGGCAAATTTTGTTGTCTATTCTCATATCTTTGGCAATAAAAGCGTTACACTTTCAAAAATTATTGGAAAATAAATTTAGCTTGTCCGAAATATTTGCTTTTATATTCGAGTATATAAGGTTTTGAACTTTTTTTAAATGTTACAATATAATATTTCATCCATTTATTATAAAACGGAAAATATTTATACGGAATATATGAAGGTATGGAAGAGCTTATTTTAACAGGTGCTTGATTATTAAGGGTTAAACTAAATTCTGAATTAATTAACGTGTTGTCAAAATCATTATATACGCCTATTAAAAAAGTTGGATTTTTAAATTTTTCTTGGTATAATGGATTTAAATAAATTGCATCAATTAACGCTTTTGTTTCGAGGGAATTTAGTATTTGAGAACGCTCAGTATATTTTAATGTTTTTTCATAAAGCGTATCTTGTTTTAATGCTGATTTTATAGCACATCCGTTTAGAAGAAAAATTATTGATGCTAATAAAAAAACAAATTTTTTCATATATAACCTTTTTTCAGTTATTATAACATTTTTGAGTTTTAAAGAAAAGGGAAAATTAATGAAATTTAGAGTTATAGGCATAGGAGATTATATAGGAAAATGTATATATGACGAAGCGGAGGACGCTTTAATGATAGATGGAAAAGCAGTGCTTGATTTTAAGAAAAAATATAAAGAATATTTGAAATACACCAAATTTTTGATAAATACTATGCAAGAGCGAAACTGGATAAGTTTTCAATTTATTCCGAATGATTATGAATTTTTAAGAAGACCTTTTGCCGTTATAACAGCGCATAATCCTAAGGATTTGATATTTAACGAATTTGTAAATTTTATAAGAAATACGGAGCTTGAAGGTATTATCAAATCGCTTGGTTTTGAATATATGACAAGTGTGGGAGAACTTTTTGATTACAAAGAAGAGAGCTTTATCGTATACGATATTTCAAAAGAAGACGCCTTGAATATAGCCGAAAAATTCGATCAGCATACGATATTTTATAATAACGGCAAAGAAATTACAATAACAAAATGTAGAGATGGTATGGATATTTTAAAATATAATTATGAGAAACATTTTAAAGGATTTTAATGGAAGATATTAAAAACAGAAAATTAACACCCGGGGAGAAAGCCGGGGTAAGTGCTGCACTTTTAATGTTTTTTGGTGTAGGGATGATTATGGGCGGAAGTGCAAGCGGAGAAATGAAACTTTTTTGGAGCGGTGTTTGTATGTTTGCAATAGGGGGGTGTATAGCCCTATATTTGTTATTTAAACATTCGCCGAAAAAGGATAACGAAGATTTTTAGATGTATATTATGCAATGAGTTTTCATTTCAAGTTATATGCACTAATTGTCTGGAATTTTTAAAACCGGAATTTAGGGAAAAAGAAGGTGTTATAAGTTTTTATAATTATGACGAAATAGAAAATCTTATTAAATACAAATACTCTAAATTCGGCAATAGGGTTTTGAAAATTTTGGCAAAAGAATCGATTCAAAAATTTTTTTCTTTGTATCCGCAAAGAGTGAATATAATACCTATTGACGATAATCCTCAAAAAGGCTTTTCA
Source organism: Nautiliaceae bacterium (assembly GCA_027036005.1). GTDB lineage: Bacteria > Campylobacterota > Campylobacteria > Campylobacterales > Nautiliaceae > JALTBU01. The sequence goes on along the minus strand of JALVTJ010000021.1, from coordinate 11,196 downwards.
CACACAGCCGTTTTGGCAAGTGTAATAGAAAATCACAATATAATTTATGGTTCATTATGGGCTCGAAACAGAGTGCACTATGCTGGTAAATCTTTGGAATTTAGACTCAACAATCCCAGAAATTTTGAATACAGAGGTGCTGAAAATATTGATGTTGTTTTGCTTGATGACGTTTTGACAACAGGTTCTACCATTGCAGAGGCAAAAGAAGTTTTGAAAAAGCATAATGTAAATGTGCTTTTCAGTGTTGTTTTGGCCAATTTGCAAAATTGATAAAGCAGGGAAAAGATGAGGAAAAGATAGGAAAACATATTACTAATATACTAATATACCAATATACCAATATACCAATGCACCGATTATTTTGATATAATTATTAAAAAAAGGATATCAATGCAAATTATTCCGGTAAGAATTGAAGATACTCTTGCAAAAAGTTATTTGGAATATTCTATGAGCGTTATTGTCGGAAGGGCTCTTCCGGATGTCAGAGACGGGCTTAAACCGGTTCATAGAAGGATTCTTTATGCAATGTATAAAATGGGAATTACCTCTTCTACTCCTTATAAAAAATCAGCGAGAATAGTCGGGGATGTTATAGGTAAATACCATCCTCACGGTGATACGGCCGTTTATGATGCACTTGTAAGAATGGCTCAGGATTTTTCAATGAGAGAGCCTTTAATCGACGGTCAGGGTAACTTCGGAAGTATCGACGGAGACAATGCTGCCGCTATGCGTTATACGGAAGCAAGACTAACAAAAATAGCGGAAGAGTTACTTAGAGATATTGACAAAGATACGGTTGATTTTATTCCGAATTATGACGGAAGCGAAAGAGAGCCGGTGGTTTTACCCGCAAGATTTCCGAATTTGCTTGTTAACGGAAGTAGCGGTATTGCCGTTGGAATGGCTACAAATATTCCTCCTCATAATTTGGGAGAACTTTTGGATGCATTGATTTATATGATTGATAATAAAGATTCCAAACTCGAAGAAATTTTAAAATTCGTAAAAGGGCCCGATTTTCCAACAGGAGGGATAATTTTCGGCAAAAGCGGAATAATAGAGGCTTATAAAACCGGAAGAGGTTCAATTAAAATTCGTGCAAAACATCATATTGAACACAGAGGCAACAGGGATATTATTGTAATAGACGAACTTCCTTATCAGGTAAATAAAGCCAAACTTATAGAGAAAATAAGCGAATTGGTAAAAGATAAAATAATCGATGGGATAAGCGAAGTAAGGGATGAGAGCGACAGGGAAGGAATTAGGGTTGTGATCGAGCTTAAAAAAGATGCAATGAGTGAAATTATTCTTAATAATTTATACAAGCACACTCAAATGCAAGTGAGTTTCGGTGTAAATATGCTTGCGATTATAGATAAAGAGCCAAAACTTTTCAATTTAATGGAAATACTTGAAACATTTATCAAATTCAGAAAGACGGTTGTTATCAGAAGAACGATTTACGAGTTGCAAGAAGCTAAAAAAAGAGCGCATATATTAGAAGGATTGAGAATAGCGCTTGCAAATATTGATGAAGTGGTCGAATTAATTAAAAAATCAGCAGATACAAAAGAGGCAAAAACGAAACTTATAGATAGATTCGAACTGAGTGCAATTCAAGCTCAGGCTATACTTGATATGAAACTCAGTAGGCTAACTTCTCTTGAAATAGAAAAAATCGAAAAAGAATATAACGAACTTATGAAAAAAATCGCTTATCTTAATTCTATTTTGAAAGAAGAGAACGTTTTAAATTCTGTAATTAAAGACGAATTTGAAGAGATTAAGAAAAAATATGCAAATCCGAGAAGAACGGAAATAGAAGATGATTATGACGAAATAAACATTGAAGACTTAATTCCTAATGAGGAAATGGTATTGACAATAACTCACAGAGGTTATGTTAAAAGAGTTCCTTTGAATGTTTATGAAAGACAAAACAGAGGCGGTAAAGGTAAAAAGGCATTAACAACCTACGAAGATGATTTTATAGAGGATTTTTATATAGCAAAAGCGCATGACACGTTAATGATAATTACAGACAAAGGCCAATTGCATTGGCTTAAAGTTTATAAAATTCCAGAAGGCAGCAGAACAAGCAAAGGTAAAGCAATAGTCAATTTAATTAATTTAAGTCCGGATGAGAAAATTCAAACAATTATCAAAACAAGCGATTTTGACGAAAATAAATCTTTGGCCTTTTTTACTAAAAATGGAATTGTAAAAAGAACGAATTTGAGCGAGTTTAAAAATATAAGAAGCACAGGAATCAGAGCCATTACAATCGATGAGGAAGATGAACTTGTAACGGCCAAAATCGTTCAACCTGACGATAAGGAACTTTTTATCGTAACTAAAAAAGGCCAGGCAATAAGATTTCCGGTTGATGCCGTGAGGGAGATGGGACGAAGTGCAAGGGGAGTTAGCGGAATTAAATTCAAAAAAGATGATGATGAGGTAGTCGGAGCGCTTTCATTAAGAGATGAAAACCAAGAGATTTTAACCGTTAGCGAAAAAGGATTTGGAAAAAGAACAGAAGCCAGTCTTTACAGACTTACAAACAGAGGCGGAAAAGGTGTAATTGCAATGAAGCTTACAAACAAAACGGGAGATTTGGTAGGTGTTGTTGCCACTGAAAAAGAGCATGACTTAATGCTTTTGACAAGTTCCGGAAAAATGATAAGGGTTAGCATCGATTCGATTAGTAAAACAGGTAAAAACACTCAGGGAGTAAGAATCGTCAAACTTGATAATAGCGATATTGTGGTTAGTGTTGCTAAAACTCCGAGTGAAAAAGAGGAAGAACTGTTAATAAATGAAGAATAATGCCGATTTAAAAAGAAAAAGGATATGAATGAAAAGAATCGCTTTATCTTTTACTTTATTTTTAGTCGGTTGCACTTGCGCAATTCCAAATCCTAAAAGCGTTAAAAGACCTTTAAATTCTCAAAATAAAAATTTGCAAATAGCGGCTAATAAATATATTGTTTTTCAAGTAGTAGGAACAGGGGTTGCACCTTGTGAAAATATGTGTAATATGGCTCAGGCCAAGGTAATGGCAAGAAGAGCTGCGATACTGAATGCTTATGAACAACTTGCTGAAAAAATTTACGGAATAGAAATCAACGGAGAGGACAAAGTTAAAGATATGATGAGTTCGGATAATCAAATAAGCGCACATGTCAAAGGTTTGGTTAAAGGCGCGGTGATTGAAAACGAAGAGTTTAAAAACGGAATATATTATGTTACAATGAGTATAAAATTAAATGCTAAAAACTGGGATAATAATCTTAATTTTAAATAATCTTCTTTTTGGAGATTATTTTATTTCTTTCGATTTTACTTCTATCAATTCAAAAATAATTTCTTTTCATTTTAACTGCACAAGGGCAATGGTAAATAATTATTCTAAAAAAAAATTTCTATTTAAATTCAAAACGCCTTATAAAGATATAGAAAAAATTTGTAAATTACAAAAAAATAAAATAATAGACAATCTTTTAAAAGAAAAATTTCATATAAATTCATTTGTTTTAAAACAAAATAATTATATCGTTTCAAGAGAAAAAGGAGTTTATTTGCCAAAACGTTTTGATATTATTATAAAAAACAATTATGTTTATTTTTATCTTAAAGGGGAAAATTGAAAATAGCGATTGTGGAAGATGATATTAATATGAGAAAATCTCTCTCTATTGCGCTTAAAGAAGAAGGATATGATATTGTTGAATTTAGAGATGCCGTGAGCGCTCTTAAAAAACTCGATAAAAGCATAGATTTAATTATAACGGATATAACAATGCCCAAAATGGACGGGATTGAGTTTGTAAAAAAACTTGGCGGTGAATATGAAGTAATAATGATAACCGGTAACGCTTCTCTTGAAAGAGCAATAGAGTGTATAAGGTTGGGAGTTAAAGATTTTTTAACAAAACCTTTTGAAATAGAAGATTTGATAAAAGCGATCGAAAGTAAAAGAATTTTCAAAGAAAAAACCCAAAACAAAAAAGTCAATATTGAAGATAAATTTATAATAAAAGATAAAAATTCCTTAAAAGTTTTGGAAATTGCAAAAAAAGTGGCGGAAAAAAATGTCAATGTTTTACTTTTGGGACAAAGCGGTGTCGGAAAAGAGGAATTTGCAAGATTCATTCACAATAATTCCGGCAGGAAAGGGAATTTTGTAGCCATCAATATGAGTGCTATACCTGAAAATTTGATTGAAAGCGAGCTTTTCGGATTTAAAAAAGGCGCTTTTACCGATGCAACAGGTGATAAAAAAGGACTTTTCGAACTTGCCGAGGGAGGAACGCTTTTTTTGGATGAAATAGCCGAAATGCCTTATAATTTACAGGCAAAACTATTAAGAGTGTTACAAGAGAAGGAATATTTTCCACTTGGGAGCACGAAAGCTAAAAAACTTGATGTAAGAATAATCAGCGCTACTAATCAAAATATCGAAAAACTCATAAGTGAGACTAAATTCAGAGAAGATTTGTATTATAGGCTTTCTACAATTCCTATAAAAATTCCTTCTTTAAAAGAAAGAAAAAATGATATACTTCCGATTGCAAAATTTATATTACAAAAGGCTGTGAAAGAGTATAATCTGGAAAAAAAAGAGTTTTCAAAAGAAGCTGAAAACGAGCTTTTGAATTATTCATGGCCCGGAAATGTAAGAGAGTTAATTAATGTGGTTCAAAGGGCTGCGATTTTAAGCGAAGGAAAAATTATAAAACCCGAAGATTTATTTTTAATAAGGAGTTAAAATGTATAATGTAGCGATAGCGGGAGCAACGGGAGCCGTGGGAGAAGAATTTTTAAGAATTTTGGAAGAATATGATTTTCCCATAAAAAAACTTGTTCCTTTGGCAAGTGCAAGAAGTGTCGGAAAAGAAGTTGAATTTAAAGGTGAAAATTTAAAAGTCAAAGAGCTAACTTGCGAAGTATTTAAAGAAGAGGAGATTGATATTGCTTTTTTTAGTGCGGGAGGAAGTGTAAGTGCAAAATTTGCTCCTTGTGCAGCGGCGGCGGGAGCGGTTGTGATTGATAATACAAGCTATTTTAGAATGGATCCAGACGTTCCTTTGGTGGTTCCGGAAGTCAATCCGGAAGATATAGCGTTATGGAAAAAAAAGGGAATTATTGCAAATCCTAACTGTTCAACTATTCAGATGGTAATCAGTTTAGCCCCCCTTCATAAAGAATTTAATATAAAAAGAGTGGATGTGGCGACTTATCAGGCCGTAAGCGGAGCGGGTAAAAAAGGAATGGAAGAGCTAATTGAGCAGATGAGAGCGGTATTTAATTTCAAACTTGATAAAAAAGTGCAAGAGAGAGAAGTTTTTCCATGGCAAATAGCTCTTAATGTTATTCCTCATATTGATAAATTTATGGAAGGTGGTTGGAGTAAAGAAGAGCTTAAAATGGTAAATGAAACCAATAAAATTATGCACACTAATATTGAAGTTGCTCCTACTTGCGTAAGAGTTCCCGTGCTTAGAAGCCATAGTGAGGTAATTACTATTTATTGTGAAAAAGAAGTAAGTGTTGAAAAAGCAAGGGAAGTTTTGGCTGATTTTGAAGATATAAAGGTAATTGACAATCCTCAAAAAAACGAATACCCTATGCCGATTATTGCAACCGATACCGATTATGTATATGTCGGAAGAATTAGAAAAGATTTATATGAAGATAATGTATTGCATTTCTTTAATGTAGCAGACCAATTAAGAGTAGGTGCAGCTACTAATGCGGTAAGAATCGGACTTAAATGGATACAAACGCAAGGAGAGCGATTTTTAAAGGATAAATATGGGAAATAGAAATTTTTTAGAATCTATTTTTGAAGGGAGTTTGTGGAAAAGCAGACTTATTGTCATATTGGCCGTAATTTTCGGAATGCTTGGTGGGATTGCACTATTTGTCGTAGCAAGTTTTGATGTATGGAATATAGTGGTCGAAGTTTATAAATTTGTTTTTCATCATTATCATCCGGAGCATTTTCATGCTAAAATCATAGGAGGAATAATAGGGGCTGTTGATTTGTATCTGATTGCCGTTGTAATGCTTATATTCGCATTCGGTTTATATGAACTTTTTATAAGTAAAATAGATGATGCCGAAAGCTCTGAGGCCGGGAGTAAAATTTTAGCGATTCATAGTTTGGATGAGCTTAAAGATAAGCTTGGAAAAGTTGTTGTTATGGTTTTGATTGTCAGTTTTTTTAAAAAAGTTATTAATATGAATTTTTCAACTCCCCTTGAAATGCTGTATCTTGCGGGAAGTATTTTGGCTTTGGCTCTTGCGCTTTATTATATGCATAAAGGCGAACATTAATAAATGGAAAATATAAAACGGAGAATTAATAAAAAATGACATATCAATATATTTTCGGGCCAGTGGCTTCTCGTCGTTTTGGAATGAGTCTTGGGATTGATCTTAGCCCAGATAAAAAAAGATGCAATTTCGATTGCATTTATTGCGAATTGGAAAAAGCCAAACCGGTTGAATCGTATGATAATCCCCCGAGTGCTGATGAAATTTTTGAAGAAATTAAAAAAGGCGTTAATTTGTATGAATTTGATGTCTTAACAATTACAAGCAACGGCGAGCCTACATTATATCCTCATTTGAACGAACTCATAGATAAATTGAAAACATTGAATAAAAAACTTTTAATTCTTAGCAATTCTTCTACGATAGATAAAAAAGAAATTCAAAATACCCTTAAAAAACTTGATATTGTAAAACTTTCACTCGACAGTGCAAATGAAAAAACATTTAAAAAAATAGACAGGCCATATAAAAATATACTTTTGCAAAATATTATAAAAGGAATGAAAGAATTCAGAAAATTATACAAAGGCGAATTGATAATTGAAATTTTAGTGGTAAAAGGAATTAACGATAAGGTTGAGGAATTTCAGGCTTTGAATAAAGTATTAGCCGAAATCAAACCTGATAGGGTTGATATTTCCACAATTGACAGGCCTCCTGCTTACAATGTTGAAGGCGTAAAAATCGATAGGCTTTTTGAACTTGCTGAATATATTAAAAATCAGCATATTTTTATTCCCACACGTGAAAATATAAATTATAAAATCGAAAATCTGACAAAAGAAGAACTTTTAAACACTCTTAAAAAAAGACCTTTTAGCCAGAGTGATGTTGAGAATATCTTGGATGAGAGGACGCAAAAAATTTTTAACGATTTGATTAAGGAAAATTTACTTGAAGAAGTATGGGTAGGCGGCATTAAATTTTATAAAGCGTATATATAATGGAGAATTGAGAATGGAAAATAGAGAATTGATAAGGGAAAATGGAGAATGCGAACAAAGTGAGCCCGACATACAAAAAACGTGTGTCGAGAAAAATGAAAAATTGAAACAAAAAAATATATTTTTGGATTTGATAAAAATCTTAATAGCGGTGGATGTAGGGGTGGTTGTTTTTTGTTATCTTGAACAAAACAATATCTGGCTTGTTAATACTCAAATAGCATTTTTTTCCACGGCACTGATTATTATAGGATCGTTCATAGGATATTCGAACAGTGTTAGAAGAAATCTTGAAAACGGAAATGTAGGGGAAGATATTTTAAAAAAATACGAAGATCCTTATAATATGGATGATGAAGAGGATAAAATAGATGAAAAAAATTTGGAAAAACTAAAAAATAAAAAATTAAAATGGTATGAGATTTTATTGTTTTCATTTAAAGGCGGGTTCAATTTTATAAGAATATTGGGATATGCTTTTTTAATCGCAGGATTTATATGGCTTATAAAAAAAGGTCTTTTTGATACGCTTTCTTTTTTATTTGGTGTAAGCATTGTTCCTGCTGTGAGTTTGATTTCCATCTTACTATTGAAGAAGAAATATTATTGATTTTTCGCACTTATATATGCAAAATGAGCGCTGAAAAACGTAAAATATGCAAGAATTATTGAAATAGCGCTAAAAAGAGGTATAATCATTAACGATAAATTGGGATTTAATTGAATACTTGGAAAAATTTCAAATAAATAAATAAACATCATTACTAAATAGATGCTAAAAACAATTAAACTCCAAATAAAATAAATTAAAAAATATTTTAAATTGAATGTTTTAATCCAAAACTGAAAATCAAAAAGAGAATAAATTATAGATAAAAATGCGTCTTTGAAATTTTCTTTATTTAAGGCTTCTCCGAATTTCCCTAAGAATATATAACTATAAAACATAAGATAAACAAGATAAAATCCTATTAAAATTTTTGTTATGAATGCTGTTTTGGCAATGCTTTGTATGAAGTTAATTGGGTTTGCGAATATAAACATTGCCCCTGTAAATTCAAGAATTATAATAAAAAAGATAAACCAAAAAAATGCTATTAATATTAATCCGAACATAATTCCCATTGCAGAGGGCAAAAAATGAAAAAGAAATGAGGAGATTTTATTGTTTTGTAAATTTTCATAATAATTATTTTCGCTTGAAGAGCGATTAAGTAAATAAATTAAAAAAACACCGACGTTTAAATATAATATTTTTTCGAAAATATATACGATTATATTAATAAACGGCAGGCTTTCAAGTAATGTGAAAATGGAAAATATTAAAGTCAATATTAGGAATTTTTTCCATTCGGCAACACTTAAAAACGTGTAAGTAAAAATTTCTCTCATTGCAAACCTTTTTGTAAAATTCTATCAAAAAAGGAACGTTTTGTGTGCAATATTCGGAATATGTGAAATAAACAAAGAAAAAGCAAAAAAAGCTTTAAGTTTAATGATACACAGAGGCGTTGATTATCAGGATATAAAAACTAATTCAAAAGCAACATTCGGTTTTAACAGACTTGCTATTGAAAATATTGCCCTAAATAACCAGCCTTTTTTGAAAGATGATATATTGGCGGTATTTAACGGTGAAATTTATAATTATAAACATCTTATCGATAAATACGAATTAAATGCAAAGACAGAAATTGAAGTTATTTTTGAACTTTGGAAAAGATTTGGCGTAGATTTTGTCCGAAAGCTTGATGGAATGTTTGTAATTGCGATTTTTGATAAAAAATTATATCTTTTTAAAGACGAATTTGGAAAAAAACCGCTTTATTTTACAAAGAACGGGATTTTTGCAAGTGAGATAAAAGCTATTTTACCGTTTATTGAAAAAGATATTAATTTTGATGCTCTTTCGGAATATCTTGCCTATAATTCTTCCCTTGCTCCCAATACTGTTTTTAAAGGAATATACAAACTTCCAGCCGGGTGTTTTTATGACGGGGAGATTAAAAGGTGGTATGACTTTAAAAGAGTTGAAAATGTAAAATGGAAAATGGAAAATTCTATAAAAACATTAGAAGATTTTTTAATAGCTTCTATTCAAAAAAGAATGCAAGGTGAAGTTGAAATTGGTTCTTTGCTTAGTGGAGGGATTGACAGTTCTTTAATAGCTTCAATTTTATCAAAATTTAGAAAAATCAAAACATTCAGCATAGGATACGAGGGATTTGAAAATTACGACGAGAGAAAATATGCAAGATTCGTGGCTGAATATATTAATTCGGATCATTACGAAATCAATTATACAAAATATGATTTTTTTTCTCATTTTGAAAAAGTTCTTAACGATATGGACGAACCGATTGCGGATAGCAGTTTTTTCCCGGCTAATTTTTTGGCTTCCAAAATTCCTCTTAAAGTTGTATTAAGCGGAGAAGGCAGCGACGAATTGTTTTTGGGATACAGGAGATACGAAGAGTTTTTAGGCTTTTTAAATTCCTATTTACCAAACAAAACATGGCTTAAAAAATATCTTCTAAGACATCAGGAAGATATTAAAGAGTGGGAAATTTTCAGAAGATTTTTTGCCTCCGAGCCGGTTTTTAGAGGTATTAATGAAGTTTTTTTCCAAAAACAGATTAACAAAGTTTTAAAATCAAAAGCAAAAGAGGTTGAGTATCAAAGATTTTTAAAAGGGTGGGGAAGTTTTGATTTTACATATTTTGATCTGAAAATTTGGGTAGGGGAAGTTTTGCTTATGAAACTTGATAAAATGTTTATGGCTTACGGGATTGAAGCAAGAAGTCCGTTTTTAGATAGAAATTTGGTTGAATTTGTTTTTAGCCTCAGCGATAATATCAGAAAAAGCAATAAATTTTTAATTAAAGAGATAGCAAAAAAATATCTGCCTCAAAAAATAATAAACCGCAGAAAAAAAGGTTTTGCCTATCCTTTTTTGGAATGGCTAAAAGCCGAGAGGGAATTAAAATTTATTGTCGATATAAACAGAAAATCGAAAATATTTAACGAAGAGTATTTAAAACAAATAATAAAAACCGGCCAAAAAAGATATAAGCAACATTTATGGACGCTGTATCTTTTTTCAAGATGGTTCGAAAAGGAATTTTTATGAAATTTTTAAAAAACAAATTCTTAATAGAAGATATATTAAACAGTGAACATCCGAGTGATTTTGATTATTCCAATGAATATTCGCTGTTGATTTTAAGATTACCTTTTATAAAAAACGATAATGTGGAGATATTTTCTTATGTGTTTTTGTTTAAAAATGAGAAAATCTATTTTTTCAATAGAAAAACAAATGATTTCATAGAGCTTGGAGGGATTGAAAATTTTTATGATTATCTGGATGTCAGGGTGGATAAGATTTTGGCTAAACTTAATAGTTTTCATATGCAAATTGCAAAAATGGAAGATGAAATGTATGAGGGGATTATTGAAAAATCGTTTACTAAAAAATGGCTTAAACTAAAAAAAAATCTTGTTCTAATAGAAAGACTTATAGCACAAGCGCTTATAGCGTTTGAGAGATTTTTAAAACATTATAAACTTAGCGAAAATTACGCATTCAAAGATTTACAAGAACATTTAAATAGGGCATTTTCTTTTTCAAGAAATGCCATTGATAAACTTAATTATTTATATGAATTTTTTAAAGCGCAGCAGGATGAAAAAATGAATAAAATTATGTTTATTTTAACAATTCTTTCGGGTGTTTTTTTGCCTCTTAGCTTAATAACTGGTTTTTTCGGAATGAATACCGGTGGATTACCGTTGGTTAATGATCCGTATGGCACGTATAAAGCCGTGATAGTCGCTTTTATACTTGAAATACCGATTGTTATTACAATATGGAAAATGATGAAAAGTTGAATGTTTATTA
>JALVTJ010000020.1 GCA_027036005.1 Nautiliaceae bacterium | reverse complement strand
CTAAAAAAATCAAAAAAACACCCTTTTTCATTTTCGCTCCTTTTTAAAATTATATTAAAATTATATTAAAATTACGTAAAAAAAAGGAGAAAAATGAAACTTCAAAAAATAGGAATATTAAAACAACTCGGATATAATGAAAACGATTTAAATAGATTTGAAATGATTGAAAAAAATACTCCTGGATTTGAAAAAATAAAAAATCACTTAATATCTTTAAATGACAAACTTAAACATTTAAACGGATTTATAGGTTTTTCAAACAGTGTTCCTCATTTGAAAATAAAAATAGATAACAATAATAACGAATTCATAAAAGAAGCTGAGGAAATTATAAAAAAATGGGCTGAAAAATACAAAGTGGAGATTGAAAGAGTAAAAGAAAATGTTTTTTATATAAAAAGAGTTATTTAAGCTCTCCCCATCTTTTCCCAAAACTTATTCCGACTTTCAAAGGCACTTTGAGTTTAAATACGGTTTCCATAATGTTTTTGTAGTCAACTGCTTCTTTTTCATTTTCTATTTCGAAAATAAGTTCGTCATGAATTTGAAGTATCATTTTTGCTTTTGGAAATTTTTGTTTTATTTCAAGCATCGCCTTTTTGATTATATCGGCCGCACTCCCTTGAAAAATAGTATTGACAGCTTCCCTTTCATAATTGGCGATTGTTCTTGCGTTTGCACTTGCAAAATCAAAAAATCTCCTTCTTTTAAGAAGAGTCTGGACATATCCGTTTTCTCTTGCATAAAGTTTTGTTTTTTCTATGAAATTTTTGACAGTAGGAAAAGATGCAAAATACTTTTCGATAAATTCCTTTGCTTCTTTGGTGGAAACGTTTATTGTTTCGCTTAGTTTCTTAGGACCCATTCCGTAAATCAGCCCGAAATTGATTGATTTTGCAACGCTTCTGTATTTTGGAGCGTTTTCTTCTCCGAAAATTTTAATTGCAGTTTCAAGATGAATGTCTTTATCGTTTAAAAAGGCGTTTATAAGGTTTTCATCTTCGCTGAAATGCGCTAAAAGTCTCAATTCGATTTGAGAATAATCGAGACTTACGAATATTTTATCAGTGATAAATGCGTTTCTTATGTTAATTTCGGTTGAAGTGGGAATGTTTTGAAGATTAGGATTTTTGCTTGAAAGCCTGCCGGTAGCCGTTCCGGTTTGCAAGAAATTTGTATAAATTTTATGATTTTTGTCTTTTTTTGCATATTCTTTAAGAGGTATTACATAAGTGCTTAAAAGTTTATCGAGTTTTCTGTATTCAAGCAAAAGAGGGATGATTGGATGTGCGTTTTTTAGCGAATTTAAAACCTTTTCATCCGTTGAATAGCCCGTTTTTGTTTTTTTCTTTGCAGGAAGTTTGAGAACTTCAAATAATATATATCCAAGTTGTTTAGGAGATTTTATGTTAAATTCATTTCCGGCTAATTCATATATTTTTTGTGTTAATTTATCAAGTTTTTGGCTAATTTGTGTTTGTAATTTTTGCATATATTCAATATCCAGTTTAATTCCTTCATTTTCCATATCTATCAAAAGATTAATAAAAGGCATTTCTATATTTTCATAATCCCATTTGACTTCATCCCACAGTTTGTTTTTCATTTTTTCATATATTTTAAGAGTTATAATTGCATCTTCGGCGGCATATTTTGCGGCTGTTTGTATGTCTATTTCTGAAAAATTATGGTTTTTACCGACTATGTCTTTGAATTTTATGTTTTTATGTCCCAAGATTCTTTTTGCGACACTATCAAGCCCTACGGGAAAATCGGGATTTAAAATCCACGCCATAATCATTGTATCGGAAAAGGGAATAGGCGGTTTTATTCCGTATTTTTTCAGCATTTTGAAATCAAACTTTAAATTGTGTCCTATTACCTTTTTTTGCAAAATTTTTTCTATTGCTTTTAATGCTGATTTTTCAGGAATTTGTGTGCTAACTCCCAAATAATTGTGATTAATAGGCACGTAGTAGGCTTTTTTTTCTTCAAATGCAAAACTAAACCCTACAATTTTGGGATTTTCAAGAGAGGTTGTTTCGGTATCAAACGCTACAATTTCGCCTATTTTTTCAATCGTATCGAAAAGTTCTTTTTCGTTTTCGATTAATATCGCATCGAATTTAACCTGCGTATCGGGTTCTTTTGTTTTAACATAAAGACCGTCTTTTTTGACCCTTTCTATTATGGATGTTATATCAAGATCAATTAATCTATCCGCAACCTTTAAAATAGGGTTAATTTCAGGGTATTTGAACTCTTCAAGATTTATATTTTTAAACAAATCCGTTTGTAGCGTTACAAGTTTTCTGCTTAAAAATGCATTTTCTTTTCCTTGTATCAGTTTTTTTTGAAGCGCCCCTTTTATTTCGTCAATATGTGCGTATAAGTTTTCAAGGGTTTTATATTCGTTTATGAGTTTTGCCGCTGTTTTAACGCCTATGCCTTTTACTCCCGGGATGTTATCTGAACTGTCTCCTACAAGTGCCTGAAAATCTTTGAAATATTTAGGATGAATTCCGAATTTTTCATTGCAGCCTTTTTCGTTTATTTCCTTTTTTTTCAGAGGGTCGAAAATAACTATTTTATCATCGTCGATTAATTGATACATATCTTTATCATGAGAGATGATTTTTACTTTTATTCCGTTTTTTGCGGCGAGCGTGGCAAGGGATGCTATTAAATCATCACTTTCAAAGCCTGGCATTTCAAGCATTTTAAATCCCATCTCCCTAATTAAATCTATGGCTATGGGAAGCTGCGTTTTCAAATCTTCCGGAGCTTCCGGACGATTTGCTTTATATTCAGGAAAAATTTCTTTTCTGAAAGTTTCCTTTTCTTTGGAATCGAGCGTAAATACCACATAATCGGTAGGAAAATCACGTCCGAGAGAAGCAATAAAATTCATAAATCCCGTAATCATACCGGTGGGGGTGCCTTTTTTGCTTTTAAGAGGGGGCAGGGCGTAAAAATTTCTGAATAAAAATCCAAAAGTGTCGATAATAGTTAAAACCATAAAAAAACCTTTTTTGATAAAATGTTATCATAATTTGTAAGGAGTAGGATTGAAACACGAAAGAATAATCAGCATAAAAAATCCGGTTTTTAGAATCAAGGTTACTAAAAACGGTCTTATTTATGTTCTTGATACTTTAAATACAATAAGAATTTTCGATGAAAAATTTAAACTCAAAACGGGTGCGAAAATTAAAATGCCACCGCACAATCCTTTTGAAAATACTGCTGATATTTCATATGGAGGAAATTATATCGCAATAGCCGATAAAAATAAAAAAACATATGTTTGGGATATAAATAAAAAAGCTATGAAATATAAATTCGGATGGCATAAAGGCGATGTATTAAATATTACATTTGATTGGGAAGAGAAGTATCTTTTAACCGGAGGAAGCGATAGCAGAGCTTATATTTGGAGCTTGAAGCTCGGTAGGATGCTTTTGGCTCTGCCTCCTCATGCGGATTATATTTTAAGCGGGGGTTTTAGTAAAAATAATTTATGGAGTGCAACGGGAAGTTATGACAGACTTATAACCGTTACCAATATCGCTTCACCAAATCTTAATTTCAGGAAAAAATCCCATAGAGGAGCGGTAAATAAAATTAAATTTTTCGATAAAAATATAATGATAAGTGCCGATAAAACAGGCGAAATTATCAAATGGGATTTTAGAAAAGGGAAAATTATTAATCGTTTTGCCAATATGGCGGATATGGTTGTGGATTTTGATACTGATGAAAAGCAGGAATTTTTATTTGCTATTACAAAAGAAAAAAGGGTGTATTTATATAATTTTGAAACAGGAGAGCTTATAAATCAAGAATTTATAAAGCTTTCCAATTTCCCTACCGTAATTTGTTATAACAGAAACAACGATTATCTTTATGTAGGGTGTGTGGACGGGAGTTTGTATTTATATAATTTAATAGGTGATGAAAATAAACTTGAAACATACTTATCCAATAAAGAATATGAAAAAGCTTATGAACTGATTAAACAAAATCCTATTTTAAAAAGAACCGATGCTTATAAAAAACTTGAAAATATTTGGGAAAAAACGCTTGAAAATATTTATAAACTTTTAGAAGCCGGGAAAATGGAAGAAGCCAAAAAATTATTTGCGCCTTTTAATAATTCCTCTATGAAAAGAGTTTTTTTTCAAAATTTATTAAAAGATTATTCAGAATTTGAGAAATTTAAAAATGCCGTAATGAATAATCGTTATCCTCTTGCCTATTCTCTTGTTAGGGCTCATCCTATATTTAAACAAAGTGTTTATTTCAACAAAATGGAAAATGATTTTAAAAAAGCTTTTAATAAAGCAAGAGAACTTATAAAATTAGGTAGAGACGAACAAGCCAAGGAATTGTTGAAACCTTTTAGGGGAGTTAGTGAAAAAGCGGCTTTGATTCAGAGTGTTTTTAATGAAAAAATGCTTTATGATTTATTAAAACAAAAACTCGGTAAAAAAGATTTTAACGGATTTTTCGAGCTTATTAACAGATATCCGTTTTTAACCGATACGGATGAATATGATCTTGCAATGAAATACGCCAAAAATTTAAAAGAAAAAGCGGAAGAGTTTTTAAATAAAGGTGATTATAAAACCGCTATAAAATATGCACAAATTTTAAAAGAATTCCCATCATATAAAGAAGAAGCCCAAAAGATAATTGAAAAAGCAAAAACAATATCGAATTTTCTTTATTATCTTGCAAATTCCGATTTTGATATGGTAGAAGAACTAACAAACAGATATAATTTTTTGGAAAATTCGGATGATTATAAGCTTTTTATCAATAAATATAAAAATTTAATTGCAAAAGCAGAAAAATATGCATTATCGGGTGATATAAAAAATTTAAAAAAAGAATTTGAAAACTTAATAAAATATAAAAGTATTAAAAACTTACTTATGAATCTGGTCAAAAGAGCTTATTTAAATCAGATAATTTCTCTTTTTCAAAAAAAAGATACCGAGAAAATAGCGAAATCAATCAAAAATTATATTGCTCTTTTCGGGTTTGACAATGAAATAGGGGATATTAGTAAATTAGCCAAAAAAAGAGGAATAAAATTTCATATAGAAAATTACGAAAAATCAGTGGATATTCCTTTTGAATCTTTGCCTGAGAATATATGGGATATTGATTTGTAAATCTTCTTTTTTGTTTATATTTATAAGTTCTTTTTGAGTGATTTTAATTGTTTTTTTGTTAATTCCGGAAATTTTAAGATTTTTATTTTTATTTTTTTTTAATTTTTCAATCATTGTATAATCGTAATATCCGATTAAAGGGTTGTTTTTGGCAATTGCTTTGTTTATGAGTAATTTTTTTAATGATTTTTCATTTATAAACGGAATATCAATACTTAAAACAAAAATTTTTTTATATTTTTTTATCAATTCTTCAAGTGCAAAAATAGGAGCGTATATTTTCGATTTTTCAACAAAAAATGGATAATTTTTAAATTTTTTCTTTTTTGCTACAAAATAGACGTTTTTAAATATTTTTTTGCATTTATTATATTGTAAATCGTAAAAAAGATATGCTTTATCCTCTTTTTCATTACCAAAACGTCTTGATTTTCCGCCTGCAAGAATGAAACAGGGGATATTATCCCTCAGTTCTTTTAAATTCACCCGATTTTCCTCCCGCTTTGTATTCAAGTTTAATATTTGTAATTTCCATTTCCCTATCAATAGCTTTTGCCATATCGTATATGGTAAGAAGTCCGACACTCACAGCGGTTAAAGCTTCCATTTCTATTCCAGTTTTTGAATGTGTTTTTGCGGTTATGATTATTTTAAAACCGTCTTTTGTCTCTTCAATGTCCACATCTATCGAATCTATGAAAATATTATGGCACATAGGTATTAATTCACTTGTTTTTTTGCTTCCCATAATGGCTGCAATTATTGCCGTTTGCAAAACGGCTCCTTTTTTTGTTTTTTCTTCCAAGATAGCTTTTTTAGTTGAAGGGAGCATTTTAATCTCGCCGCTTGCTATTGCAATTCTTTTAGTAATGTTTTTTTCTCCGACATCAACCATTTTTGGATTATGTTTTTCGTTTATATGCGTTAGTTTCATTTTATTCCTTTAATATTTTTGAAATTTTGTAATGAAGAACAGACCAAAGTATACTTCCAACAATAAATCCCGGAATAAAAGGCAATTTAATCATATCCAAAATTAAAACGGTTATTCCGAGAGATATCAAAAAAGCCCAAAAATTTTTCATTTTTTCAATCCTTTTTAATAAATAAAATTATATCACATTAAATTTTTGGTAAAATACTCTCAAAAAAAGGAAAAGTATGAAAAAATTAATTTTACCGTTTTTAATGGGGGCTTTTTTATTTGCGGCAAATACGAGTGATATAGACAAAAAGCTGGATTTGATATTAAATAAAATAGATATTCTCGAAAAAAAGGTTGATCAAAAAGACAAAGAAATTCAAATTCTTAAAAAGCAGCTTCAAAAAGAGCAACAGGAAATAAAACATCAAAAACAACAGACAAAAAAACAATTCGCTCTTAAAAATTGTAAAAATTTAAAAGTGGTTTCTTTTAAATATAAATATTACGACGATGTTTTACCTTATTATATAATTGAAGTTACACTAAAAAATAATTATCCTTATACAGTTACCAAAATAAACGGCAATATTTTTTTCGATGATAAAAATGACGGAACAACATTTTTAAAAGTATTTATTAAAAGAAACGTAAATATCAAACCGCAAGGTGAAATTACCATAAAAAGAGAATATATGATAACAAGCACTTTGGAAAAAGAGCTTAAAGATGAAAAACCAAGCGATTTAAACGTTTATTTTTCAGCAACCAAACTTAATTTTCAAAACGGACAAAAGATGGAGTGTTTTTAACATTCTATTTTCTTTTTGCTTAATAAGTTAATTTCTTGGCAGCTAAATCCTGCTTTCATTCTTGCATTTATATTTAAATCTTTTTTTTTCCAATCTTTAAAAAAATTATCAATTATTTTGAAATATGTTTTAATAGGCTCCATTTTTTTTCTATTACACTCGAATTTAAACCATTTATCGCCTTTTTGGACATGTGAAATTTCTTCTTTTAGAATAATTTTTAATGCATCAATTACTTCTTTTGCAAAAGGATCTTTATAATTTTGTAGTTTTTTTATAATTTTTTCATTTGCATCAAGTCCGCTTGCCTCATACCATCTTGGAATTATTGCCATTCTTTCAAGCAAGTTTTGAGTTTTTTTAGCGGCATCGAACAAAGATGAATGAACCGGAAAATCACCGTATTTATATCCCGTTTTTTGTAAAAGAGAATTTATCATATTAAAATGCCTAAATTCATCATCAGCAACTTCGAGCCATTCAAAATAATATTCTTTTGGCAGGTTTCTAAACCTATAACACGCATCAAGCGACAAATCTATGGCTGAGTATTCAATATGAACTATTGCATGCAGTAAAATGGCTTTTTTTTCGTTTGTTTCAAAGCCTCTTCTTCTAAGAACCCTTGCAGGAGGAACAATTTTGCAAAAGCTTTCAAAACTTGGTTTTTCGAAATTTTTTGAAATTTTAGAAGAATTGAAAGAAAATTTTTCTAAATTTTGATATAAATCATTAAACATTTGAAATTTTTGTGGTATATTATCACATTCGATTATTTTTTCGACTTTTTCATAAAAGTCCATATCAGGCCTTTTTTAAAATTATAGCAAAGGTTTATACATGTTAGTTGATAAATACAAGAGGGTTATTGATTATATAAGGGTTTCGGTAACGAGCAGATGCAATTTCAGGTGTCTTTATTGTATGCCTAATACTCCGTTTGAATGGATTCCTCATGAAAAAGTTATGAGATATGAAGAGATGTTTGAATTTTTGCGTCTTGCAATAGACGAAGGTGTAAAAAAAATAAGAATAACCGGAGGCGAACCTCTTTTACGCAAAGATTTGGATGTATTTGTAAAAATCTTATATGAATACAAACCTTCTTTGGATTTGGCGCTTACAACAAACGGATATTATCTGCCTGAATATGCCGAAAAACTAAAAAAAGCAGGACTAAAAAGGGTTAATATTTCTCTTGATTCTTTAAAAAAAGAAACAGCGGAAAAAATCGCTCAAAGAGAAATGTTTAATAAAGTTCTCAAAGGTATTGACGAAGCTATAAAAGTGGGATTTATTGTCAAACTTAATACGGTTGTAATGAAAGGAATAAACGATAATGAAATTTTGGATTTACTGGAATTTGCAAAAGAAAAAAATATAACAATAAGATTTATAGAATTTATGGAAAATGAAAAAGCTTATCCCGGAATTAAAAGAGTGGATTCAAAAGAAATTTTGGAAAAAATCACATCCAAATATTCTTTTAAAGAATTGCCAAGAGATAACAGTGCTAGTAAATATTTTGAAATGGAAAACGGATATAAATTCGGCATAATAGAGCCGCACAACGATGAATTTTGTAAAAAATGCAATAGAATAAGATTAAGCGCCGAAGGATTTTTGATTCCTTGTCTTTTTTTTAC
>JALVTJ010000019.1 GCA_027036005.1 Nautiliaceae bacterium | reverse complement strand
TGGCGGAGAGTGTGGGATTCGAACCCACGGTGGGCGTTAACCCACACACGCGTTCCAGGCGTGCGCCTTCAACCACTCGGCCAACTCTCCGGGGAATGAAATTATATCATTTTTTCTTAAAATGTATAATTTCGGAAAAATCTATATTCAGTGTATTTAATTTTTTAAGATTGAATTTCAATTTCGTAATATACATAATCACTCCCACTCCAAATCCGGTAGCAAGAACAACATTGTAATCATTTGTTATTTCTAATGCCAAAACAACAGCTGTAAAAGGGAGTTTCATAAGCACCCCCATAAAAACAGCAGCCCCTATGGCAGCAAAATAATAAGGTTGAATTTGAACCAGATGAAGAGCTTGCACAGCTTCTCCAAAACCGTAACCTCCCAGAGCTCCTATACTCATCAAAGGCAAAAACATACCGCCAATAGCATTGGAATAATTTGATATTGTTGTTGCGAATATTCTTAAAAAAAGAATTAAGATAATTATTTTAAAAGGGATATTTTGAAATTCGTTAAATAAAATCTCAACAATATTATGACCTGTAAAAGCGGCTCTTGGATCAATTAATAAAATTATTCCTATAAACAATCCTCCCGTCAAAGCAAATATAAGCTGGCTGAATCTGCCGAATTTTTCAAAAATTTTAAATTTAAAAATAAGTAAAATTTTATCCTGTAAAGTTAAATAAAAATAGATAAGAAATGTCATAAACGGAATAAAAAAAGCCATAAGCCAAATATAATCATAATTCAAAAACCTACCGCTTGGAGACAAAAACCCGATTGCCGGAAAAAACATTACCGATATTGAAAAAGCGCTAAACGCTCCAACCATAATAAAAATAATATAATTTTGAAAAAATTCATAAGCAATGCTTTCAATGGCAAAAACAATGCCGGTAATAGGAGAGACAAAAACAGCGGCTATACCGCTGCTTGCACCGACACTTATAATTACTTTTAAAAATTTTTCCGGAATTGAAAAAAACTTTTCTAACTGAACCGCCACCATCGCACCTATTTCAGCGGAAGGTCCTTCGGTTCCTACGGCAAAACCGCTGGAAATGGATATTACAGAGGCTAAAAGTTTTAAAATCAAACTTTTCAATGTAATAAAATCTTCATTTTTTTGCACAATATCGGCAATTTGAACAACCCCGTAAACTTTAACGCTTTTATCAAAATAGATTATTAAATTAACAAATAAAATAGCAATAATAGGTATTAAGATCACATAAATTTTAGGCAAATTCTCTATTGTCTCCCAAGGATTACCTTTAAAAATAAAGTTTGTAAAAATTTCACATAAATACAAAAATAATGTTACAAGTCCACCTGTTAACAATCCCGTTAAAAAAGAAACAATTAAAAAATCTTTAAAAATAAATGCTTTTTTATTTAAATATTCCAGTATTTTCATTCTTTTAGCTTTTTAAAAATAGTTTCGAGTATAATTTCGTCATCTTTTGAAGGCGCTTTTATCAATTCTTTCTTTGAATTTTGATATATAATTGTAACATTTTGAGCAAAATTAGAAATAGATTTAATACCTTTTTTTTCGGCTAATATTTTAATCTTTATTTTATCTATAAAATTTTGAGTTGCTTTATCGAGTTTTCCGAATCTGTCGATTATCTCTTTTTCTATTTCATATACCTCATCAAGCGTTTTTGTGCGTGAAAGTCTTTTATATAAATCAAGCCTCAATCTATCTTCACGAACAATATCATTTGAAATATAAGCATTAATATTAAGCTTAATTTCTGTATCGTTTTTATTTTCTTTTTTACCAAGCATCTCTTTTAAAGTATCTTCAAGCATTTTGATATAAAGATTATACCCCACTCCCTTAATCTGACCTGATTGTTCGGCACCTACGATATTGCCTCCTCCTCTGATTTCCAAATCTTTCATTGCCAACACTTGACCGCTTCCAAGGAATGAATTTTCTTCAAGTGCAATAAGTCTTTTTTTGGCATCTTCACTTAAATTCTCTTTATCTTTTACCAAAAAGTAAGCATATCCTTCATATTTGCCTCTGCCTACTCTTCCCCTTATCTGATGCAAATCTGCAATTCCAAATTTATCGGCATTTTCCACTATTATAGTATTCACATTAGGAATATGTATTCCGCTTTCAACTATGGTAGTGGTAAGTGCCAAATCATATTTTTTGCTTATAAAATCAACAAGCCCTTTTTCAATTTGATCTGGTGTAAGTTTGGAATGCAGCACCAAAATCCTTATACTTGGCAAAATATTTTGAATCTCTTTTTTCTTTTGTTCGATATAAGCTATGTTATTGTAAATATAAAATACCTGTCCTCCTCTTCGTATTTCTCTCAAAACGGCTTCTTTTATTAAATTGGCATTCCATTCCTTAACAAACGTTTTGGTCTCTTTTTTACCCTTAGGAGCCGTTTCCAAAACCGAAATCGATTTAATCTGGCTAAGCGCCATATTAAGAGTTCTTGGAATTGGAGTTGCCGACATATAAAGAGTATGAATGTTTTCGGTAAGTTTTTTTAATTTTTCTTTTTGCTTAACTCCGAATTTGTGCTCTTCGTCTATTATTAAAAGTCCCAAATTTTTATATTCGATATTAAGTCCCGTATGGGTTGAGATTAAAATATCAATTTCGCCTTTTTTTACTTTTTCCAAAATCTCTTTTTTTTCTTTACTTGAAGTAAATCTATCCAGTTTTGCTATTTTGATATTTGTATTAGAAAATCGTTCCTTAAAACTCTCAAAATGCTGGTTTACCAAAATCGTAGTAGGTGCGATTACCGCCACCTGATATCCGCTGTTTGCCACAACAAAACTTGCAACCATAGCAACTTCCGTTTTACCAAATCCCACATCTCCACTTAATAATCTATCCATTACCTTTGTTTTAAAATCGTTTATAATTTCTCTGATAGCCTTTTTCTGATCGGGTGTATGGATAAATGGAGCATCTTTTATAAATTCTTCAACTCCTTCGAATTGAAGCTTCAAAGGCTCTATCATCTCCCTTCTTGCCGCAAGTTTTATAATATCGGCAGCAATTGCAAATACTTTTTCTTTTACCTTAACAAGTTTTTTGGCAAAAGTTCCTTTGCCAAGTTTATCAAGAGTTGGGATTGCGCCTCCTGGGGCAATATATCTTTCTATTTTATCAAGGTTTTCAACAGGCAAAAGAAGTTTATCTTCATTCGCGTATAAAATTTCGGCAAATTCTCCGATCTTACCCAGCACTTCCATTTTTTTAAGCCCTTTAAACTTACCTATACCATGAGTTTCATGAACTACAAAATCACCCTTTTTAAGCTCATCCAAAATCAGATCGCTTCTTTTTTTCTTTTCAAATTCAGGCGGATTTAAAGAGATAATAATTTTGTTCGGACATATGATATTCACCCTTGCAGTGCTTTTTATCCATTTTGTAAAAGGTTTATTTAATTTAACAAAATCAAAAATATCGGCTTGTTTAAGCAATACTTCGTGTTTAGCCAGAATTTCAACATTTGTATTTTTGTGAAATTCAAGAAATTTTTTGATATTATCAACTTTCAAATCTTTGCAAGTTTTACTCTCAGGTATAATTTCGGCTTTATAAATATAAGGATTTATCTCTTTATGAAATTCTTTATACTCTTCAATTTCCCCGGTTAAATCGTTTATTAGATAAAAATCTTTAATAAAATCACGCTCCAAATACCAAAATCCAAGTGAATAAAAATCTTTGTAAAAGGATGTAAATTCGCTTTTTCGTATTTTTTCCTGAATTTCATTGTATTCTTTTTCATCCAAAGCGGCAATTGCGGGAATTATCATAAATTCGTCCGTCTCTTCCAAACTTTTTTGATTAGTTTCATCAAAAATTCTAATACTCTCAACCTCAACGTCAAAAAGCGAAACCCGAAACGGTTTTTCATAATTTATAGGCCATATATCGATAATATCGCCCCTTAAACTCATTTCACCTTTTTCGCTTACAATATCCACATTTTCATATCCCCAGAAAAAAAGCTTCCTTTTAATCTCTTCAAGATTCAAACTCTCACCTATGGTGATTTTAAAATCTTGATAATATTTTTTTATAGGAAGTTTTTTAAGAATTGTAGAATAAGGAGATATAAAAAAAGAATTTTTTTTATAAAATTTATATAAGGCATTGTTAAGTTCAAATATTTCATTTCTGAAACTTCTCAGATCATCGCCCAAAGTGGCTCTGAAATCCGGAAAAAGTGAAAAAGGAATATTTAAGTATTTATATACTTCACTTATTTCTAAGGCCTCTTTTAAATTTGAAGTTACCAACGAAGCTTTTTTAGTATTTAAAAATTCATAAGCCCTTGCTTGCATTATATCCTTTCAAAAATTTTTCAACCACACTGAAACTTCCGAAAATTAGCATTGGTTTTTTTATTTCTTTAAAATCCTCAACTTCTATTCCAAGATTTACAGCCGTATTTTTTATTTTTTCTTTTTCTTCAATCCTTTCGTTTTTAATATCAATCAAATAAAGTTTGTTTATCTTCGGTTTTAATATTTTTAAAATCTTTTCATAATTTTTATCTTTATATGTGTTATAAACTAAATTAACTTTTTTTTCAAGAGCATTGACAATGGCATTTGCCGCCAACGGATTATGCCCCACATCAATGAATAAATCTTTTTCAATTTCTTCAAATCTTCCGGGAAGTCTTAAATCTTCTATGTCTTTAATATTAAAATTTATTCCCTCTTTTTTTAAAAAACTCATAGCAAGTAAATAATTATCAAATAGAAACGGCGCAAATTTAAACTCTTTTTTTAATTTTTCTACTTCCATCTTTTCAAAAAACTCTTTATAATCATAAAAATTTTTGCCTTTACTTTTCATTTTACATTTTACACTTTTCACTTCATCATGAATTTGTCTGCCGATTATTGCCTCTTTTTCAATTGAATTAAGCTTAGTTGTTGCAATTTCTTCAATACTGTTGCCTAAAAAATTCTGATGATCATAATCAATTGTCGTAATTAGCGAAATTTTTTTATCGAAAACATTTGTAGCGTCAAACTCCCCTCCAAGCCCCGCTTCCATAATAACAAAGTCCAAATTCTCAAATGCAAAAGCTGCAAGAAGAGTTGTGTATTCGAAATAACTAAGTATTTTTATTACATTCTCAGGCAATAATCTTTGAAGTTTCAAATGGACTTTTTCCAATGTTTCATCATCAATATCTTTGCCGTTTATCCAGATTCTTTCATTAAATTTCAAAATATGAGGAGACGTATAATGCCCGACACTATATCCTTTTTTTAAAAGAGTGTGTGCCAAAAATCTCCCTGTTGAGCCTTTGCCGTTAGTTCCTACGATATGTATTATAGGTTTTAAAAAAAGTTTATTTTTTATCAATTTGTAGGTTTTAGGCATTCTTTGTAAATCTATTTTTTTATAAAAAAGAGGTTTTTGGTCTAAAAATTCATCAACTCTCAACAATCAAACCTTTAATTTTACATTTTTCACTTTTCGCTTTTCATTTCTTTGCATTTATCATCCGCGCAAACCCTATTTCTTCCGTTTTGTTTCGCAAGATAAAGTCTCTCATCCGCTTTTTTTAATAATTCTTCTTTTGAATTTACTTCATCTCTACTTGCAACTCCGGCTGAAACTGTTACCTTAATTCTTGTTTTTTTATACATAAATTTTGTTTTAGCAATAATTTCTCTTAATTTTTCTGCAAATCTTAATACTCCTTTTTTGTCCGTATTCGGTAAAATAGCCACAAACTCCTCTCCGCCGAATCTACCTATCATATCAATATCTCTTGCATAACGTCTGAATAAAAGTCCGAGAGATTTAAGGATAACATCTCCCGCATCGTGCCCGTATGTATCGTTAATATTTTTAAAATGATCAATATCAAAAAAAACAACCGAATAATTTGTTTTATATCTTTTATATGCGCTTTCTTGTTTTTTAAGTTCGTCTTCAAGTGCTTTTTTATTTGCGATATTCGTTAAAAAGTCTGTTTTAACTTCTTTTGAGAGTTTTTTTACTTTTTTTTCAAGTGAACGTATTTTAGCTTTTAAATATTCTATTTCTTCATCTTCTTTTTTCATATCACAAACAAAATCATTCATTTCTTTATCAAGCGAACTTGCTATTACCAGTAATTTTTCTTTTATAGTTTCAAAATTCTCTTCGTCTTCTTTTCTCCAATTTTTGAGTTCTATTTTTATGTTTTTTATTTCTTTTGATGATGAATCGCTTTTTTGTAAAATTTTAAGAATTTTTATCGAAAGTCTCTCTGCTATTTGGTCAAGATCTTTTAATTTTCTTTTAAGTTCTTCCTTATCAAGCTTTATTCTCTTATTAGTTAAAAAAATCAAATCCTTAGCAAAAGCTCTTGTTATCATAATATTGGAATTTTCTTTTAATTCTCTTTTAATTTGGGCAATTTCATTTGACATAAAAGGAGCATAACTTGGTGTAAGCGCATAAATTATTGCATCGGAAAGATTTGAAAGATCAACTTCATTGTTTTCTACTTTTTTAATCAATGCTTCTATAATCTCCAAAGCATCTTGCGAATTGATACCCGCAATTAAAGAGCCTTTCCTAATAATCGAATCATCAAATTTATCCAAAAAATCAATCCACTCTTCCCTTAATTTTTCCCATTCTTTATTTTCCATATAAGGTTTCAAAAAATCAAGATGTTTTATTGCTTTTTTCTTAGAAGCTGCTATTGGCAATATTGCTATCACATCAAGAGTTCTTTTTGCATATAAAAAAAGATTGTTTAAATTTTCCTTTTCTTTTTGAGTGTCTTCCCTGTTTAAATAATTAATCAAAAAAATTATCAGCTCATCCAAATTTTTAATATTATAATTTTTTGCAATTACCTGATATTTTTTATTAAGTTTTGAAAGAAATTTGGAAATTTTATTGCAATCTTCCATTAAAACATTATGTTTTTTCGCTACTTCACAAAAAACTTTTTCATATTCATCGGGCGTAAAAATATAATTTTTATTTTTAAAATGAAGAAGAGCCTCTTTGGCAATATCTTTTATATTCATAATGTAACTCCGTATTTTGCCAAAGTTGCAAAAAGTTTATTTAACGCGTTAATACTTGCATTTTTAAATGCATTTAATTTTGTCTCATCATCTATTATACTTTGTGATCTAATTCTAAAATCATATGTGCCATTTACATTGAAATGTCTTTTTTTGCCGCTTTTATCGATAATATCAACCGATAAATTCACAACACTTCTATAAAGCACTGGATAACCGTTGCGATCGTAATCCAAAATTTCCAAAGAAGAACTTTGAGGATTTATAATCATAGTACTATCACAATTATAATTACATATATTTTTGCCTAAAAGCGTATATACAGAATCCAAAACTGCATCTTTTAAAAATATGGTTTCCCTTGGATTTTTAACATCGATATTAACAATAACTTTTATATTATTACCCAGAATTCTTTCCTGATAAACACTGCTCGGCTTATATCCGCATCCTATAAAAACAAAAAGTGTAAAATAAAAAATGAAAAAAATAAAAAATTTTTTACTTTTCACTTAAATTATCCTTTAACCACTATATTTACAATTCTCCCGGGAACAAATATTTCTTTAACAATCTCTTTTTCTTTAATATATTTCTCAACTGCTTTTTTTGCATTTTTTAATATTTCATCTTTGCTCGCATCCACACTAACCGTTATTTCAGCTCTTTTTTTACCGTTTATGCTTATAGGATAATTTATTTCATCTTGTTTTAAAGCGCTTTCGTCTATTTCAATATTTCCGAAATTTTTCAAATTAAAAAGCTTATCGCTTATCTCGTTTGTAATATGCGGAATGATAGGTTCAAGCACGTTCATCAAAATCCAGTATCCTTCCGTATAAACATCGGCATTATCTATTTTGTTAAGAGCGTTAAACGCTTCCATACAACCGGCTATAAGCGTATTAAAAGCAAATGTTTTTTCATATGTTTCTTTGCTTCTTTTTAACGCTTCATATACTTTTCTTCTTGCTTCTTTTTCATTTTTATTCAATTTCGAAATATTTATTTCAGGTTTTTTATCGGTTTTATAACATTTTTCAGCATTTAAAAAAACTCTGTTCAAAAATCTATACGCACCTTCAACCCCGCTATCGCTCCATTCAAGTTCTTGCTCGGGCGGTGCGGCAAAAAGAATAAAAAGTCTTGCTGTATCGGCTCCGTATTTTTTGATTATATCGTCCGGATCAACCACATTTCCTTTACTTTTGCTCATTTTAGCTCCGTCTTTAAGCACCATTCCCTGAGTAAGTAGCCTTGCAAAAGGCTCGTCTACGCTCACATATCCCAAATCCCTCAGAGCTTTTGTAAAAAATCTTGCATAAAGCAAATGCAAAATCGCATGTTCTATCCCGCCAATATACTGATCTACCGGCATCCAATATTTTTCGTCTTCACTTCTAAATGGAACATCCTTATATTTATGAAAATCGCTTGTATATCTGAATTGATACCAACTGCTTTCAACAAACGTATCCATTGTATCGGTTTCCCGCACGGCATCGCTTCCGCAAACGGGACATTTGGTTTGTTTCCATGTAGGGTGCGATTCAAGAGGGTTTCCGCTACCGGTAATTTCGACATCATCCGGCAAGGTTATAGGAAGATTTTCTATTTTTTCGGGCACTATCCCGCATTTAGGACATTTAATAAAAGGCAAAGGAGCTCCCCAATACCTCTGACGGCTAATTCCCCAATCTCTCAGACGATAATTCACCTCTTTTTTACCAATTCCAAGAGTTTCTATTTTTTTTATTATTGCTTCTTTTGCCTCATTGTTTTTCATTCCACTAAACTCATCCGAATTAATTAAAACACCTTCACCCGTATAAGCTTCATTTTTATTAAATTCGCCGTTTAACGGCTTAATTACCCATTTTACCGGAAGATTATATTTTTTGGCAAATTCAAAATCCCTTTCGTCATGAGCCGGAACAGCCATAACTGCACCGCTCCCATACTCGACCAAAACAAAATTGGCAAGCCATACCGGAATTTTCTCACCCGTTAAAGGATGAAGGACATCTATCCCAAGATATACTCCTTCTTTTTCCATTGCTTGTCTGTCTTTTGGTAAGATAGAGCGGATATATCTGATTTTCTTTTCCGTCTCTTCCTCAAACAATCCGTTTTCAAGCATAAAATCAACAATAGGATGTTCCGGTGCCAAAGCGGAATACGTTATTCCGTAAATCGTATCAGGTCTTGTTGTAAATACTTCATATCCGTCAAATCTGTTTTTTAATTTTTGTTTTGAATCTTTGCTCAAAGAAAACTTGAATTTAAGCCCTACCGATTTTCCTATCCAGTTTTTTTGCATGGTAAGAACTCTCTCTGGCCATCCTTTTTTTATTTTTTCCATATCCGCTAAAAGCTCTTCGGCATATTTTGTAATTTTTATATACCAGCCTGGAAGTTCTTTTATTTCTATTTCATTATCACATCTCCAACATTTCCCCTCTATTACCTGCTCATTTGCCAAAACGGTATGACAATGCTCGCACCAGTTAACTTTTTGTGTGCGTCTTTCAAGTAATCCGTTTTCATACATTTTAATAATAAATTCTTGCTCCCATCTTGTATATTCGGGATCGCTTGTCGCAAACTCTCTTGTCTTACTAAATGAAAGTCCCAATCTTTTAAGTTCACCTCTCATATAATCGATATTTTCATAAGTCCATTTTTTAGGATGGATATGGTGTTTAATAGCTGCATTTTCAGCGGGCATTCCAAAACTGTCCCATCCTATTGGATGCAAAACGTTAAATCCTTTTTTTCTGTAATATCTGGCAAGCGCATCACCAATTGTATAATTTCTAACATGCCCCATATGAATCCTACCACTTGGATACGGAAACATCGAAAGAATATATTTTTTAGGCAGATTTTTATCTTCTTTTGGTTCAAAAGAATTATTTTTATCCCAATATTTTTGCCATTTTATCTCAATTTCAGCTGGTTTATATTCTCTCATCATTTTATTCTCCATTTTTTATTTTATTCCCAATCAATATCTTTTGCTTTTGAAATTTCAATAAAACTTAAAATTATTGTTACTATATTTGCTATCAAAGCACCAATAGCCATTGCAATAGCAGCCTCGTTATCATGTTTTATAACTTCATAAAAAAAAGCTGGTATCAAATGTAAATCGGCAACCAAACTTGCAGCAAAAAGCTCGGCCGCCACAATATTTCTAACTCCTATTTTTAAAAACGTCGAAATTAAATTTAAACTTACGGCTATAAAAAGTCCAATTGCGTTATGATCATATAAATAACCTGCAACACTGGTTAAACTCATCAATTGGAAAAATACATAAATAACTTTCCCCCAATCCATAACAATCCTTTAAGTTAAAAAATAAAAAGCTTATCCGACATACACTTTGAAAAAGTATGTGTACGGGTGTAAAGTGAAAAGTTTTTCATTTTTAATTTTACACTTTTCACTTTTAAACTACTCCCCCCTGATACATTTTACGCATTTTTTCTTTTTCTCTTTTCTTTTTTTCTTTTTCCATTAATCTTTTTCTGTAATCGTCTATGCTGAATCCGAGCCAAATCAAAAGAGGCGAAGCTATGAAAATAGAAGAATATGTTCCCACAATTATACCCACAAGCAATGTAAAACTAAACGGTTTTATTATTTCTCCTCCAAATAAAAACAAGGTCAACACAACTAAAAATGTAGTAAGAGAGGTTAAAACTGTTCTGCTTAGCGTTCTTGATACTGCATCATTGATAAGTTCGGAAAGATCTTTTATTTTAGAACCTATTACCTGTTCTCTAATCCTATCGAATACAACAATGGTATCATTAAGAGAATATCCCATAAGGGTTAAAATCGCAGCCAAAACATCAAGATTGGTTTCTATATGAAAAAAGCTGACAGCTCCCAAAGAAATTATTGTATCGTGAAAAAGGGCCAAAACACTCGCAAGTGCAAAGCGCCATTCAAATCTTATCGCAACATATATCAAAATACCTACAATTGCAAAAATAAAAGCCTCTATTCCTCTGTCTCTTAATTCATTTCCAACTTTTGCACCTACAATGTCAACTCTTCTTATATCAACATTACCGAGAGGTTTTAAAAGAGATTTTATTTCATTTCCCAAATCTTTTTGAACGTTTCCACTTACTTTTTTAACACTTAATCTTATTAAAATTTCTCTTTTTGAACCAAACGTAGTAATACTTGCATCGGGAAATTTCTTTGATACATATTTTCTTACATCAGAAATCGGGGTTGGCTTTGGCATTCTAACCTCAACTTCTATTCCGCCTTTAAAATCTATTCCCCAATTAAAACCTTTTGTAAAAATTGAAACAAGACTTAATATTATTAAAATGACAGAAACAGATACAAAGAAATTTTTTTTACTCATAAAATCATATATTTTATTTTGAGAGAAAAGTTCCATTTTTATACCTTCATTCCAAAATGTTTTGGTGTTATTTTTTTACCTGTTGCCAAAATATATTCCCAAATACCGTGAGTTCCGAGAATTGCAGTTAACATACTAGCTAAAATTCCTATTGCCATAGTTATCGCAAAACCTTTTATTGTTCCAGTTCCGTATGCAAAAAGCGCTATTGCCGCAATAAGAGTTGTAATATTCGCATCCAAAATCGCACTCATTGCGTTTTTGTATCCACCTTCAATCGCATGCTTGATATTTTTTCCTTCTCTTATAAGCTCTCTCACACGTTCATTAATAATTACATTAGCATCTACGCTCATACCAACCGTCAAAACAATACCCGCCATTCCAGGAAGCGTAAGTGTGGCTTCAAAAATAGCCATAACGGCTACAATCAAAAACAAGTTTGTAACAAGTGCAATATCAGCTATTATTCCTGAAAGTCCGTAATACCAAGCCATAAATATTACTACAACTACAAAACCGCTAATTAAAGCAATCATGGATTCTCTAATACTATCAGCTCCAAGAGACGCACCTACACTTCTTTGTTCAAGCAAAACAACGGGGGCAGGAAGCGAACCGCTTCTTAATGCAATTGCAAGAATATGCGCTTCATCAGTGCTTCCTACGGTTATTTGTCCGCTTCCTCCTCCGATTCTTTCCTGAATTACAGGTGCGGAATACACTCTGTTATCAACTACAATGGCAAGTCTTTTACCAACATTTTTACCCGTAACATCTGCAAATATTTCAGCACCTTGGGAATTAAGAGTAAAGAAAATCGCAGGCTGATTTGTTCTTTGCGTAAATCCTACGGTTGCATCGGTAATCATACTCCCATCAAGCACCGGAGGTGTTTTAAGAAGCCACATTCTTTTAGGGTTATTTTTATCAGGGAGCATAATATCTCCGTATTTAGCAGCTTCTTTCGGATTTGTTATTTTATGTTCGTCATCAACCAGATAAAGTTCCAAATGTGCCGCCGATGAGATAAGTTTTTTGATATTTCTTTTTTCTTTTTCGGTTTTAATACCAGGAAGCTCAACCACAATTTTATCTTTTCCCTGCCTTGTTACACTCGGCTCTGTTAGTCCATACGCGTTAAGCCTACTTCTGATTGTCTGAATCGCTTGTTTTACAGCATCACTTTTTGTTTTTTGAATTTCTTCTTTACTTAAAATAATTGTATAAATAATACTTCCGTTTTTAAATGTTTTTTTGATTTGAATTCCTGATATTTTTTTTAATTGTTTATCCATTTTAGGTGCATCGTCTTTATCTATCAGTTCAAAAGAAAGCCCGTTTTTTAAATATTTTAATTTATCTATAAAAAGATCGTTCTTATTGGAAATGTATTTAACGGTAGAAGCAATCGTTTTTATTTTATTTTTTATTGCATCTTGGGTTTTTACCCCCAAAACCAAATACATTCCGCCTTGCAAATCAAGTCCCAAATTCACTTTCGGTTTTTTACCCAGAAAAGAAGGAATAGTAAAGAGTATTCCGAATATCGTAGCAATTATAAATATAACAAGTCTGTAATTAAGCTTCTTCATCATTTAACTTTCTTGCCACTGCGGCTTTATCTATCCTGACTTCTGTATTTTTAGATATTCTTGCAACTATTGCATCCGGTTCACTTCTTATAACTTCTGCATAAATTCCACCTGTTGTAACTATTTTATCACCTTTTTGCAACCCCTCAATCATTGCTTTATGCTTCTTTGCTTGCCTTTGTTGTGGTAAAATTACAAGCAAATAAAAAATCACAAACAAAATAATCAAAGGTAGCAATGATGCCAAAAGCCCTCCATGAGCTCCATTTGTCCCGGCTGCGTATAAAAAATTCATATTTATCCTTTTTTAAGCGATATTTTAACACAAATTCATTAATTGTGGCAATTTTTTTTTCAATGCCTATATATTTATACTCTTTTTTTTCTGATTGTTTAATATTGGAAATTCTTTCTTCTTTTTTTACTTTTTTTGCATTTTACTTTTTTTTTCATATCAAACACTCTTTTTTTCAAAGCGGATTTTGGATAGGAATCTTTTGGTTTTGGTGGATTGGGCTTAGTTTCAGGTATTACAACCTCACATGGATGATACCTTTTATTATTTTATTTATCGGCATTGGATATGGAATAATTTTTGGGGGATTAAATAAAATATTTAATATCTTTAAATTTTCCATTTTAAATTTTCCATTTTCCATTTATTTGTGGCTTTTATTTTTAACTTTCGGATTTGATTATATACGCCCCTTTACATTCGATTGGCTAAAACCGGAAGTAATTTTGGTAAATACTTTTTTCGGAATTACGAAAATAGCCTTTTTATCTTTTTTAATAAGTATCTTATTGCTAAAAAACAAAAAAATTTTATCCTTAATATTTCTTATAATTTCCGTCTTTTTGAAATTTTATCAAACGCCAAATATTAAAATGCCAAATTTAAATATTTATATAGCTTCAACAAATATTCCGGAAGAGAAAAAATGGCAAAAAAATTTCATACCGATTGAAATAAAAAATAATTTCAAACTAATACAAAAAGCTATAAAAGAAAAAAAAGACGTAATCATCTTACCCGAAAGTGCTTTCCCTCTTTTTCTTAATTTATATCCGGGTTTAATGGAAAAATTAATAAATCTCTCAAAAAAAATAACCATAATAACCGGAGCGCTTCATTATAAAAATAAAAAATTTTTCAATTCCACATATATATTCGAAAATGAAAAAGTAACTATTTTAGATAAGCACATATTAGTTCCTTTTGGCGAATATATACCTTTTCCTTTTTTTCAAAAAGAAATTAATAAAATTTTTTTTAACGGGGCAAGCGATTATAAAACCTCCAAAAAATTCGGAATTTTCAAAATAAAAAATTATAAATTTATAAATGCAATATGTTATGAAGCTACCGTAGAAAATTTATATAAACTAAAACCTAAATACATTATTGCATTAACTAACGATGCATGGTTCAAACCTTCAATCGAACCCGTTTTACAAAAAATGCTGATTAAATTATATGCTTATAAATATAAAAAAATAGTCTTTCACTCCATTAACGGATACAAAAGCTATATAATTAAATGGAGAATGTAAAATGAAAAAGAAAAAATTAAATATCTTTATTTCGGCAAACAATACGAATTGCGGAAAAACATATACAACCCTTAAACTTATTAAAAAATTCTCTGAAATTGGCTATAAAGTAGCAGTTTTAAAACCAATAGAAACAGGTGTTGAAGAATATCCTCTTGATGGGAAAATTCTTTTAGAAAAAGCAAAAAAATATAATCCATTGCTTAAAAATTTGACTTTGAACGATATAGTTCCAATTCGATTCAAGCTTCCTGCTTCTCCTTTTGTGGCAGGAATTGTCGATTTGGAAAAAATCAAAAAGGCATATAAGAAAATAAAGCCACTTTGCGATATTTTACTTATCGAAGGAGCGGGAGGAATTAGAGTGCCTATAAGAATGAAGAAGAGGGAAGGGAGAAGGGAAAATGAATTTAATGAAAAATGGATAGAAATGTGGGAACTTTCTAAACTTTTAGATGCCAAACTTTTTTTAGTAATTTCTTCGAAACTCGGAATGATAAACGATTTTTTGCTTAATAAATATTTTTTGGAAAATAAAAATATAAATTTTGATTGGGCTATTAATCTGTTTGATGAAAATTATTTTAAAATTTCTCATCCTTTTATGAAACAATTTAACCCTTTATTTATTCAAAAAGATTTGGATAAAATTATCAAAAAACTTTTAGGAGAATAAATGAAAGAGCTGAAAACTCATCTTAAATTTAATCCCAAATACGGCAGATTAATAGAAATTACCGACAAAGGTGCTAAGGTAATTCTGGAAACGACAAATGATATGGCGGTGGATGAAGAGGGTCTGATCCACGGAGGATTTACGTTCGGAGCTGCCGATTTTTGTGCCATGGCAAGTGTTAACGAACCTTATGTTGTGCTTGTTAAAGCTACGGATTGCGAGTTTATGGCTCCTGTGAAAGCAGGAGATATAGTTGAATTTCAGGGCGAAATTCTTATGAAAGAAAAAAGAAAAGTCGAAGTTAAAGTAACTGGAACATTAAAAGATATCAAAATTTTCGAAGGCATTTTCAGCTGTGTAGTGCTTGATATGCATGTATTTGAAAAAGTTAAACAGAAAAAATCTTAACCTCTTTTTCTGTTTCTGCCGCCTCTAAAATTTCTACTTGAATTTCTTGAATAATTTCTTTTTCTTGAATTGTTTTGAGTTTGACTTTTTTTCATAAGTCTTTTTGCTTCATCAATAGATTTACCAATTCTCTCTTTCCCATCGGCTTCTTTTGCAAAAAAAATTTGAGCCATTTTTGTAGCAATACTTAGCAAATCATATTCGTTTTGAAGTTCTTCTACAATTTCAACAGCTTTTACATTTGGTTCGATTTGAGATAATTTTTCAATTATTTTTTTAATTTCACTGTTTTTTATATCATCCAATGTCGGTATTTCTTTTAAAATTATTTTTGAAATTTTCTGAATTTTGCTTAGAGCTTTAAATTCGTAAGGAGTAACCAATGATACGGCCATACCCTCTTTTCCCGCTCTTCCTGTTCTTCCGATTCTATGAACGTAACTTTCAGGATCAAGCGGCAGATGATAATTAAAAACATGAGACACATTATTAACATCAAGTCCTCTTGCGGCAACATCCGTCGCAACCAAAACGTCTATTTTATCGTTTTTAAAACCTCTTATAACTTCTTCTCTTCTTCTTTGGTCCATATCGCCGTGCAAACCTTTTGCATTTATTCCAGCTCCGCTTAAATAATCGGCTATATCGTCAACATCTCTTTTCATTCTGCAAAATACAATTGCCTTAGTCGGATTTTTATAATCAAAAAGCCTGATAAGCGCGTCTTTTCTTTCGTTTTCATCAATTACATAAAAATACTCTTTTATATTTTCGTTTGTAACCTGCTTTTTGGTAATTGTTATAAATTCCGGGTTTTTAAGAATTGTTTTTGCAAGCTCTTTTATTGGATTTGGCATTGTTGCGCTAAAAAGCAAAGTCTGTCTGTTATTCGGAACAAATTTAAAAATTTCTTTTATATCGTCCAAAAATCCCAT
Source organism: Nautiliaceae bacterium (assembly GCA_027036005.1). Lineage (GTDB taxonomy): Bacteria > Campylobacterota > Campylobacteria > Campylobacterales > Nautiliaceae > JALTBU01. The sequence goes on along the minus strand of JALVTJ010000019.1, from coordinate 24,092 downwards.
ATCAAGCATTTCATCGGCTTCATCCAAAATCACATACTCGGGTGAAATATCTATTCTGCCAGATTTTAGTAAATCCAAAAGCCTACCGGGAGTTGCAACTATAAATTCGGAATTTTTAATATGACTTATTTGTCTATTGTAACTGCTTCCGCCATAAACAGTTGCCGTATGAATCCCAAGATACTTGCCGAATCTGAAAATTTCTTCGCTTACTTGAATTGCAAGTTCACGCGTAGGAGTAATAACCAACGCTTTTTGATCTTTTGTCATCTTGCTTAAAATAGGAAGTCCAAAAGCCGCCGTTTTACCTGTGCCTGTTTGAGCTTGTGCTACTACATCTCTGCCTTCCAATACAAATGGTATGGCTTTTTCTTGAATTGGAGAAGGTTTTTCAAATCCAATCTCTTCCAATCTCTTTAATAACTCTTTTTTTAAATTAAAATCGCTAAATTTCATTAATTTCCTTTTTTTATTTTTTAATGGCAATAAAGTTTATAATTAACATAAGTATTTTTAAAATAAGGAGGATATGGCACTATTACGCTGAAATTTTTAATTTCTCCTGGCAATAAACCATTCGTAATTATAAATCTTGTAACTTTTACAGTATTTGGTTTTTGCATTTGTTTACTTTTACTACCAAAAATATTTAAACCTCCTGATTTAAAAAAAGTGCCTTTTGGAATTTTAGCTCCCCATCCATTATTTACAAGCTTGATATTTAATTTGCAATAATTTATTTTAAATTTACCTATATTTTTTACTTGACCTTTAATAACCATTGTTTCATTAATAAGCACTCTTCTTTTTTCTACATGTTCCAACACTGCTTTTTTGGTATATTTTTCCAAAATTACCAAACCTAAAACAGATCCAAAAGCAGTTACCAAAAAAGAAGCAAATATCATACTCACAAGTAATTTCGTGCTATTACCTGCCGCTTTTACGGACAAAATCGTCAAAAATATAAACAAAAGAATAAAAAAAGCAAGATCCAACCAGTGAAGAATGGTAAAATAAGGTAAATGCATTATTTTTTCCTATTCCTTTTTTCTTCAATACCGCTTATGCCTTCTCTTCTTTTAAGCTCTTGTAATATAGCTTCTGGATGAATGTTTTTATAAGCTAAGGCAATTAAAGTATGAAAAGCCAAATCAGCAGCTTCGTAAATTATCTCTTTTTTGTCGTTATCTTTAACCGCAAAACAAAACTCCGCAGCTTCTTCGGCTATCTTTTTAAGAAATGAATTTTCACCTTTATGATATAAAGAAGAAACATAAGAAGTTTCAGGATTTGCATTTTTCCTATCAAGCAACGTATGATAGAGCTTATCTACGAAATTATACTCTATTTCTTTTTCTTTGTCCAGTATAATTTTGTTTGTTTTTAAATTTGTAAAAAAGCATGATTTTCTTCCCGTATGGCAAGCAGGCCCGTTTTGTTTTACTTTAAGTAAAATGGTATCATTATCGCAGTCTATTAAAATATCCTCTACTTCCTGCGTATTTCCGCTGCTCTCACCCTTTTTCCAAAGTTTGTTGCGCGAACGCGAAAAATAATGTGCATATCCACTCTCAATCGTTTTTTTTAATGCTTCTTCATTCATATATGCGAGCATTAAAACTTCATTCGTTTCAATATCCTGCACAATTACAGGCACTAATCCGCCGTTTTTTTTAAAATCAATTTTTTCCACTGCTTATTACCTTTTGTGTATCTTTATTGACATTCATCCAGATATTAGGCACAACTCCGCCTGGCATCAAAAATATTTTTATATTTGGATTGCTTTTAAGAGCTTCATTAAATTTACCCTGAATTTCAATTTGTTTTAATTTTAAAAGTTCTCTTGTTAGAGATTTGGAAATCAATTCATTTGCTTTTGCCTGTGCCTTTGCTTCTATAAGTTTGGCATCGGCTTTTCCCTGGGCTTCTATTTTTGCGGCATTTGCTTTTCCCTGAGCTATTGCAGCTTCTCTTTGTGCTTCTTGTTTAGCTTGTAAAACTTCATATTTTGCCTTTTCGGCTTCTTGTTTTGCAATCTGAACTCTTTCTATTTGCTCTTTTATATTTTCAGGTAAAATAATATCCCTTAGCTGGAAACTCTCGAATATTACCGGCTTATGATCTATTGCATCAAGCTGGTTTCTTATTTGGTTTTCTATTAATGTGGCGATTTTATTTCTTTTTGACGGTAACTCCTCCGCAGGAAACTTTCCTATAACATTTCTTACAACATCTCTAACAATTGGGTTTACTATTTTATCTTCCCAATTAAGCCCGTATGTTTTGATAGTATAAGCTGCTTCGTTTGGATTTAATCTGTAACTCATAGAAAGCTCGACGGTAATCGGAAGTCCTCTCGAATCAAGAACATTAATGGCAGGATATACCTTTATCGTGCCGTATCTATCTGGCATCGAACCCATTTCCGCCCTTCTTTTATAACTTATCATATGAACTTTGGTATCGACAATAATAACCTTTTGAATAAGAGGCATATAAAAATGCATTCCCGGGTTTAAAACATTTTTGCTGAATTTTCCTGTTGTAGCAAGAATTCCAACTTCACCTTCATTTATAATAACCCAAGGTTTAAATATTATAACTAAAACAATAAGAGCTAATGCTATAATTATTACACCTCCTCCGCTTTTTAAAAATTTAGGAGGTTCGAATTTCGGAGGTTCGAATTTTATATTGTTGTTTTTATTATTCCAATCGTTTAAATCAGCCGGCATTTATTCCCTTTAAATATGTGTTAAATAGTGTTTATATGTTTTATCTCTCCCATAAACCACATCAAAATATGCATCTTGAAGCTCTTTTGTAATATCTCCTCTTTTTCCTTCACCGATTATTCTTCCATCAACTTCTCTAACAGGCGTAATTTCAGCTGCCGTTCCGGTAAAAAACGCTTCGTCTGCAATATATACTTCGTCTCTTGTTATTCTTCTTCTTTGAATTGGAATATCTCTCTCCATTGCAAGTTCCAAAACAGTCGCTTGTGTAATACTCTCAAGTGAATTGTCATTAGGAGGCGTAATTAAAACCCCATCCCTTACTATAAAAAAGCACTCACCGCTTCCTTCTGCAACAAATCCTTCGTCATCAAGCATTAATGCCTCTTCATACCCGGCATCAAGAGCCTCGTATTTTGCCATTTGAGAATTGAGATAATTCGCAACCGCTTTTGCTTTTCCGAAAGTTGATTTAACGGAATTTCTGATAATTGAAGAAATTTTAACCCTGATTCCTTTTTCAAGCCCTTCTTCTCCGAGATACGCACCCCATTCCCATGCCGCAATCGCCGCATGCACGGGCGCTCCTATATGATAAAGTCCCATTTTACCGTATCCGAGATATATAAGAGGTCTTATATAAACATTTCCTTTGAAATCGTTTTTTCTTAAAAGTTCAATTTGCGCTTCCTCCAAATCTTCTTGTGTAAAAGGCACGTTTATTTTAAGAATTTTTGCGGAATTAAGCAATCTTTTCGTATGGTCTTGAAGTCTAAAAATCGCCAAGCCGTCTTCCGTTTGATAAGCTCTTGTTCCTTCAAACGCACCGTTTCCGTAATGAAGTGTATGTGTTAATATATGAACCTTAGCCTCATTCCAAGGAACAAAATTCCCATCCATCCATATATATTTAGCTTCATTCATTATTTTCCTTTAAGGTTTTTACGAAATTCTATCAAAATTTTGCTATTATTACTATAATAAAAAGAAAAAGGACGCAAAAGACGGGAGAAAAGGAGAAAAAATGGAATTATTGGCAAAAAAACTTATAGGCTCGAAAGAATTTGAAGGAGAGATTGGAGAAATTATAAATCCCTATACAAAAAAAGTAACGTCAAAATATGTCAAATGCTCTATTGAAGACGCTAAAAACGCTTTACAAACAGCAAAAAAAGCTTTTGAAAAAACCAAAAATTCGCCTCTTTATCAAAGAATTGCATGGATAGAAGACGTCGCCAAAAAGCTTGAAAAAAGAAAAGAAGAATTTGCCAAGTTTATAACACTTGAAGTAGCAAAACCTATCTCCCAGGCAAAAACGGAAGTTCAAAGATGCATTGAAAACCTTAAAATATGCGCAGCGGAAGGATATCGTATCTTAGGAGAAACCATTCCAACGGATGCCACTAAAAGTGGGGCGAAAACATTAAGTTTTTACAAAAGAGTGCCCTCCGGTGTGGTTGTTGCCATAACTCCTTTTAATTTCCCTTTGAATTTGGTAGCTCATAAAATCGCTCCTGCTTTAATTGCCGGAAACAGCGTCGTTTTAAAACCAACCCCGGAAGCTCCTTACACGGCATATGCTTTTGCAAAACTTTTTATTGAGAGTAAATATGCAATTGAGGATGCTTTAAGCGTAATTTACGGAGATGCAGATGTTGGAAGCACTCTTGTTAAAAGCCCTATTCCAAGAGTAATCAGCTTTACCGGAAGTGTGCCTGTGGGAAAAACAATTATTCAAAATGCCGGCATTAAAAAGGTTACGCTTGAACTTGGAGGAAATGCTGCCACGTTTGTGGAACATTCAGCCGATTTGAACTGGGCTGCCGCTAGATGTGCAATAGGCGCTTTTGCAAACAGCGGGCAAGTTTGTATCTCTTTGCAAAGAATTTATGTGGATGAAAAAATTTACGAAGAATTTGCCAATAAACTTGGCGAAGAAGCTTCCAGATTAAAAATCGGTGATCCTTTTAATGAAGAAACGTTTATGGGACCGTTAATTAATGAAGACGCCGCAATAAGAGCTGAAAACTGGATCAAAAGCGCTTTAAAAGAAGGAGCGAGAATAATCTCCGGAGGGAAAAGAGAGAGAAACATTTTGGCTCCTACCATTTTGGCAGATGTAACGGATGATATGAAAATAGTATGCGAAGAAGTTTTCGCTCCTATTGTCAGTTTGGTGAAAGTCAAAGGATATGAAGAAGCTCTAAAAAAAATGAATAATTCCCCGTATGGACTTCAATATTCTATGTTTAGCAACAGAATGGATTTGATAAAAAAAGCGATTGACGATTTTGAAGCAGGAGGAGTAATCATAAACGACATTCCGACACTCAGATTCGACATTCAACCTTACGGAGGAATGAAACTAAGTGGCCTTGGAAGAGAAGGTGCAAAATATGCAATAGAAGAAATGACAGAAATTAAAACCGTTATCATCCGATAAAGGACTTAATTATGGGAAAAATGAATACTCAAGAAGATGAAACTCCTCAAAAAAAAGGTTTTATTTTTTATTATAAAAAATATTTAAATGTTTTAAAACATCAGTTTAAAACTAAAATAGATATTGTTATGATGGCTTACTTTTTTGGCAGATGGATTCCATATGCTATTGCCATAGGAATAGTAACCGGAACACTTGCAGCAATAATGGACCTTTTGATTATAAAAATAAATTTTATTTTAAATAAAAATTTAATTTTAATGTTATTTTATCCTCTTTTGATTTCCTTATTAACAGGTTATATTATAGAAAAATACCCAAATACAGGAGGGCCTGGAATCGGATATTCAATACTTCATATTAAAACAAACAAATATATAAAATTTCCTTCGCTTGTTTTTAAATTTATTGCATCAACATTTACTCTGGCAGGAGGATTTATAGCAGGGAGAGAAGGTCCTTCATTTTTCCTTGGAACAGGACTTGGAGAATGGCTTGGAAAAGCATACGGGCTCGGTAAAAAAAACAAAAACATTTTAGGTCTTATAGGTGGCGGAGCATTTACAGGCTCTTTACTTAAAGCTCCTCTTGGAAGCAGTATTTTTGCAATGGAAATCGAAAACGAACACGATCTTGATTACAGACCGTTTGTTCCGATGATCATCGCGTCGGTTGTCAGCTACCTTACCTTTTCGTTTTTCAGAGGCAATCATCCTTTTATAATATTAAATTCTAATCCTTATTGGAATTTAAAAGATATACCCTATATTATAATTATGGGACTTATTATTTCATTAATAACATACTTTTATACAATAATTTTTCAGGCTTCAACAAAATTTTCCAAATATATAAAACCTAAAATAAGACCTATTATAGGCACTATTATAGCTGTTCCTTTTTTATTCGCTCTTTTTTATATAACTCAAAACAAAAATATTCTCTCAGCTCCGGCACATATGATGATAATTTCCGATATTGCCCAAAATCAGTTTCAAATTTATGCAGATATCGCAATAATTATTTTCACTATATTAATTACAAGTTTTACACTCGGATTCGGAATTCCGGGAGGTTTGGTTTTGCCTAATCTATTAATAGGAGCTGCCGTAGGAAATATATTCGGTCATTATTTCCCAAACGAAATAGTTATGTTTTCACTTGCCGGAATGGGGGCTGCTCTTGCCGCCGGAGCAAAAACCCCTCTTGCGGCAATAGTAATGATTACGGAAATGACACACGCAGATGTCGTAATTCCAATGACAGCGGCAGTTATTACAAGTTATACCACAAGTTTCGGATACAGTTTATATATAGGACTTGAAAAAGGACAATTTGTCAAATAAGTCCGGCTTGATCCAAATAAGGCAAAATTTTATCCCACCATTCCTCTATTTTTTCCTCCAAAAAAGCAATGGATTTTTTTTCATTATACCACTCTTTAAGATGTTCAATCACAGTGGCTTTTTCAACATCCGTTAGATTTTTATCTTTGTTTATTTTTTCAATAGCTTTGTTTAATTTTTCCATATAAATCCTTTTTTCAATTTTAACATAATTTTACATTTTCCTTTTTACATTTTCAATTTTTCCAAAACATATTCCCCAAATGCAAAACTTGCCGTAAATGCAGGAGAGACAGCATTTAGTATATGAATTTGATTTTCTTTTCTTTCGATTAAAAAATCCATAACCAAACTATAATCTCTAATATCTACAAGCTGGGCTCTTATTCCCGGAGGATAAGATTTAAAATTTCCTCTTAATTTATAAACAAGCTTTTTTGCTTCATTTATTAAATTTTCAGGCAAATAATATCTTATTTCATAAAAAGCCAAATCCCTGAACCATTTGTGTTTTAAAAACATTTTGGTTTCAATCCCCAAAATTTCAATCATTTCTTTAAAATTAAATCTATCTAATCTTGCATAATTTTCTCTCCAAAAAGCAGGAATTGCAGTAGGTCCAATTTTTATCGTTTCATCTGCCATCAAAGTAAAATGAATTCCCAAAAACGGATTTTTGATATTAGGCACGGGATAAATTTGGGTTTTGATTTTATCATTCCCAAAATATTTAAGATACAAACCCTTAAAAGGAATAACCGTATAATTAAGCCCCATGTTAAACTTATGAGCAATTTTATCGGCATAAAGTCCTGCGGCGTTTATTAAAAAATCAAAGCTTGCTTTATATTTTTCAAAAGGCATATTAAAAATAAATTTAACTCCCCTGCTTTGCAAATCCTTACGCAACACTCGGCATACTTCTCTTGGGTTAACGCTTGCCGTATTAGGTGAATAAAGAGCGAATTTATATGTTTTTGCATTAGGATCGATTTTTTTTGCCTCTTTTTCCGTTATCAAATACGCTCCGGCTGAGTTTAATACACTCCTTTTTGCAAGCTCGTTTAAAATTTTAAGCTCATTTTCATTCTTAGCTACAACCAATTTCCCGGTTTCATTGATTTTTATATTTTTGCTTTTGCAAAATTCTTTCATTCTTCTATTACCAAGAGCAGTAAGCTTAGCTTTTAGAGAATCGGCGTTATAATAAAACCCGGCATGTAGAATTCCGCTGTTTTTACCGCTTGCGTGAAAAGCTTCGTGTGCTTCTTTATCAATAATTATAATTTCGTCATTGGGATTTCTTTTTTGCCATTCGTATGCTAAACTCATCCCGATAATCCCAGCACCCACAACTAAAACTTTCATACTATTTCCTTTTTAACATTTATCCTCTTTTCCCTCATCCCTCATTTGCCCATCTACCATACTTAAAATCCTAAATTCATTATTTTCCAAAGTTTCTCTATTTCCTCATCATTAAAAAGCAGACTTTTTTTATTTTCAAAAAGTTCTTTGATTTTTTCTTTATCAAAACCTTTTTCGTATATACATTTTTCATGTGCAGGCAAAAAGGCTCTTGCAAGTGCAATATTTCCCTTTATCTCCTTTTCACACAAAAAACAGATAAAATCCTTATGAAGTCTTCCCTCCTTTTCGAGCAGTTTTACATAGCTCTCCAATAAAAATCTTTTCGAATCCCTTTTTTCCAGATCATTTACGATATCAATGAGCAGATTGTAATAAAAATCATCTATTTTTGTTATATCGCTTAAATGTTTATTAAAAAGATTTAAAAAAATTTTATAATTTAACATTTTTTCCAAATCAAAAAGAAAAGAAAAAGGAATTTGAGTTACGTTTCTAAGTCTTTTGATAGTGGCTTTCGGGCTCTCTTCAACCGTAAAATCTATTAGATATCCGACATTTATATAAGAATGCCGACTTCCGTAAAATCTGTAAAGCGTTAAAATTTCTTTTTTTGTTAAAATCCTGACAATTAAATCCTCGTCTCTTACTCTAACCGTATTTAAAATAAAACCTCTCATTAAAAAGAAGTAACAAACGAAACCAAAAATGTATTTGAGTAACAATCGTTATTATCAGATTCATCAAATTTACTTCTTGTAAATCCGGCTTTAATACTGTTTTGTTTTGAAAGGGCATAATTTATATCTATGCCGTAAGAGTATTTGTATTCATCACCCAAATTATAAACCACAAATCCCCCGTTTGCCACTTTATAAGCATATTTACCAAGAGAAGCTTTTAAAGTTGTAGTCCATGGACCTTGGAAATTAGAAAGTTTTAAATCGGTATTCCAATAATTATCATCCGGAGTTCCGGCTTTTGTTTTATCTGAAATATTAATATAATTAACTTTTGCCTCTGCATAAAAAGAGCCTGTATATGAATAATAATTACCGAAATTAAATCCCAATTTAGGAGTTATCTGCTTAACATCAAATCCACTATAATCGGAATAATAATAATCAATTCCAGTATTGTATTTCAAATATTTATAATATAAAACACCTCCAAATAAAACTTTTTGATAATGATTGGGATTATCTGCTTGCGTAATAAAAATATTATGAATACCTGCATGCACTTCATAATTGTCCCCGATATAATAATGCCCTATAAATGTCAAATCTCTTTGATAATAATTAGCAATTCCGTCTTTGTAATTTATTTTTAAAAATTCTCCGTCGGTTTCTAATTTAAAAGGAGAATTAAAGCAGCTTAAATAAATTCCGCCAAGTTTTGCATTATCTTTACTAGAACCCGAATAATTGATATAACTACCATAAGGCATCAAAGTAAATTCTGCACTAAAACCCAAACTCGCAAGTAAAGCGATTGAAAGTAATTTTTTCATTTTTACTCCTTTATTTTAATTTTATATCCTAAATTTTTTTGATTATCAATCTCAAACCCTGTTTTTCTAAGATTTGAAATTATAACTTTTATACTTGAAATATTATCAATATTTTCACTATTTTCCACAATAAATTCCTTTGAGAGAAATCTGTTTTTATTTTCTATAAGCAATTTCAAAACATCTCTTTCAGCAGGAGAGAGTTTAATATTGACTCTGTTTTTGTATAACTCTTTTGTTTTAAGGTTAAAAACCAAATCGTTAAAAACAAAAATATCGCTTTTTCGATTTAATATTTTTTTTGAAATATATCTAAGTCTGTAAGGTATTTCCCATGTTTCTTCAAATGTATAAAAATAATCTCCAACCTCCAAAGCTCTTTTATATATAAGTCTATCGGCAAAAGTATAAATAAAAATAACCATTCCTTTAAAAAATTTGTTAACTTCCAAAAAAGATGATAAAAAATCAAAATTTATAATCAAAACTTCATAATGTTTAAATAAAATTTCATTAAAAAATTTTTCTTCATCAAAAACATATTTGCATTCGAAATCACTGCACTCAAATTCAACTCCAAATATTAAAATCCTCATTTTTGAATATAACTCTTTGCAAAAACATTATTAGGATCAAGTATCAATACATCTTCAAATATTTTTTTTGCCAAATCTTTTTTAGAGCTTACATAATAAATTTCACCCAGAGAATTTAAATATAAAACCGATGTCGGATAAAGAGTCAACATTCTATTTGTTATTTTTAAAGCGTTTTTATAATCTTTTATCCCTTTTAAAGCCAATATTTCATAATAATTGCCATAATAATTGTAATAATCCTCTCTTAAAATCAAATTACCTACTTTTAAAGCGTTTTTATAATTCTGCATAGCAATATAATCCCTCATAAGACCTAGTTTAGGTTCAACAGAATAAGGCATAACCAAAGAAGCTTTTTGATAATGTTTTATTGAATTTATATAATCTTTATTCAAATAAAAAAGCCATCCGAGTCTTAAATTAATCGTATAGCCTTTTGGATATTTATTATAAAGAGGAATTAATATTTTAATAGCGTCTTTATAATCCCCCATTTTTTCATAATTATAGGATTTATAATAGATTTGTTGAATATCTTTATTGGAAAATGCAAATAAAAAAACAGCCAAAAAAACAATTAACTTTTTCATTTTTCATTCCTTAAAATAAGTTTTTTATTTTTAAATTCAATCGTTTTAAATCCTTTTTCATAAAAAGAAAAAGTAACTTTACCAAATTTTGAAACTATCTCCAAAGGCTTTTTTTCATATTCTATTGGTTTATTGAATAAATTATAATTAAATGAGAGTAAAAATTCAATCAAATATTTTTCAAATCCTTTAATAATATTTACAGGCAAAATATCTTTATATACTATATTTTTGTTTATTAAAGGAATTCTGGGAGAGAGTTTAAAAATTTCTTTTAAATAACTTTTCCCTCCGTCGTATTCATAAAAATAAAACATCTTTTCGCTTAAATAAAAATATAATCTGTTTTCTCCATCCGTAAAATAAAATTCTCCTTTTTCGTTCATTTTAACGCTGAATTTTATTTCATCTATTTTTTCATTATTTTCATATATTTCATAAATAAAACTATCATCAAGAATAAAATTAAACCTTATTCTAATTGTTTTATCTACGATTGTCGCTTCTATCTCTTCGTCTTTTTTCGGCAGAGAATAATAATAAAGCTTATTTCCTTTTATATAATCCATAAATTTAAAAGGCACGGTTTTACTTCCTAGAACAGGTGAGAATTGAACTTGTATATGTATGTGAGGTTCGGGAGAATAACCGCTGTTACCGCATTTTCCAATAATTTGACCCATTTGAACATAATCACCTACCTTAACGGTAATTGAATTTTTCATTAAGTGTGAAATTTCAACATAAAAAGTTCCGTCTAAACTTTTTATAATGATGTAATTACCCCAATTATTTATTCTATCCACATTCCCTATAAAATTATCTTCCAAATCATCTCTCATTGCAACCACATATCCGCTAATAGGAGCGAGAACCGGCTCGCCAAAGGCATAATAATCCTCCAACAATGTCCCTTCGTTTTGATGTGTTTTATTGTTTATTTTAATAACAAAATCATAAGCATATTTATACTCCCCCTTATGCGTCCATTCATCGTCAAACGCCTGATATACACTCCATTTACCTGAAAAAGGTAGATTTATTTTAATATCTTTTCCGCCGAATCTGAAAATGTTTGAAAGATAATATTCAAGCGATTTTTCAGGAGTTCCCTTAATGAAATAATTGAAATATTTATACCCGATACTTGCAAGCAAAATAAAAAGAGTAGTTATCATATTAAAAGGAAGCGTATAAACAGGAAGTAAATAAAGATTAAAAAACACAACAAAAGCATCAATTAAAATTACGGATAAAATAACGGCAATTATAGCTATAACATAACTTCTGATATTAGGAATTAAAAATATTCCGCCCAAAGCCATCGAAATTAAAATAAAATTAAAATTATAAAAAGAATTTAAAGACGCATTAAAAGGTATAAAAAAAGAATGAACCCAAACTCCCGCAATAAATCCTATTACGGCTAAAAAAAACAAAATTCTCGAATAAAAAAGAATAATCAACGAAATAATTAAACCGGCTATATTATAAGGCAGGAAAAAAATCGTTCCCATCGATTTGAAAAACGCACTAAACGGCAAATTCATATCAAATAAAGGAACTCTGTGTAAAATATTTGTAACTAAGGAATTATATTTTAAACTTGCCAAATAAAAAAGCATACTTACAATTGCGAAAGGAAAAGAGAGTATAGGCAGGGCAAAATTGATAAACATTCTATTTAATCCGAAAGAGATTAAAAATGTCAAAACCGCTAATATGGACGTTAAAATAACACTTAATAAACTAACATCAAAAAAATACCCCACACCCATTCCGACAAGTAAAGAGTTATATAAATAAAATCCGTATTTTAAATAATGCTCTCTTACACCTGCAATTTCCGCAAAAGCAATAGTTGAAATAATTGCTACAATTCCAAGCAAACCCACACTCGGAAGTAAAAAAGAGAGCAAAAACAAAACAAACCCAGCCTTAAAATCCCTTAAAAAAAGAATTGAAACATAGGGTTTGAAAAAAAGCTTTATTTTATCCATTAGCTCACTTTAAATATTCAGGCAATATCTCTTTTTCTCTGACATAATCCAAATCGTCAGCCTCCTTTATCAAATGAGGGTTTGAATCTTTATCTATTAAGACTATTCTCGGTCTATATCTGATAAACTGCATTGATTGAGTAACATTATAAGCTCCAACCGGCCAAATACTTAAAACACTCCCTCTATTTAGAGGCGGTAGCATAATATTTTCGGAAATAACATCAATATTCATACAAAGCGGTCCATTTATCATTGAAGGTTCATTAAGTCCTTCATATCTTTTATCAAGGGCTATATCGAAATTATACCAAAACGCAGTATAAAGCAGATTTACTCCCGCATCTACAATATAACTTTTTTTGCCATCAGGCATTCTTTTGCCTGCCCACACACTTGTAAGCAGATACCCTGCTTCGTCAATTAATGCCCTACCAGTTTCAAGATAAAGCTTAGGAAGTTTTCCTTTGTTAAATTCAAAAATAGCATTGGTAATAGCCTCTGCATATTCATCAGCACTCGGAACTATAACTTCTGGCGATTGATAAACACCTTTTAGTCTGTTTTTGCTTGCAAATCCCCCGCCTATATCAATATATTCAATCTCGTATCCGAAATTTTCTTCGATCATGTTTTTAAGTTCAATAAGTTTTCTAACTTCCGCTCCGTAAGCCGCCGCACTTAACATAAACGTTCCGATATGAGAATGAAGCCCTGTTAAAATAAGTTTTTTGCCTTCAAATATTCTTTTTATCGCATCCATCGCCTCGCCGTTATCAATATTAAATCCGAATCTGCTCCATTGCGGATAAACTCCCGTATTCATATTACATCTTATAGCCACCGGGATCTCTTTTCCAAGCTCTTTGGCAATCTCTTCAAGGTCATTTATCTCATACCAATGATCGATATGTATTTTCGCTCCTTCTTCAACGGCTTTTTTAAGTGCATCTTTTGGTTTATAAGGCCCGTTAAATATAATATCTTTCCCTTCAATTCCAAGAGTTCTTGCTTTTTCATATTCAAATTCGCTTACAACCTCGGCTTTACTTCCGAGTTTATGAAACACTTTGCATATTGCATCAAGATAATTCGTTTTATAGCTCCACCAAAACTGTGTATCCGGATATCTTGAAGTAAATGCCTCTTTAAATTCATTGTATTTGTTTTCAATTGCCCTTTGGGAATACACAAATAATGGCGAGCCGAATTTTTCCACCAAATCCCTTACGTTTACATCGTCTATTTCACTTCGAACCTTTTGGGTTTTAAGTGGACTTCCGTATTTGCTCGCCATTGTAAAATCAACTTTTATTATTACCGGTTTTTCATATTTTTTACTCATTTTTTCTCCTTAAAGTTCTTTTTTGCTTATTAATGTCGTAAAATCTCTAAAATCAGCCATTGCTTCTTCAACATATCTTATATACATTTTTTCAAATGCATAATCATATTTTTTTTCTACTTTTTCGCCTTTAATAAGTTTTATCATCATCTCAGGCAAATTAATTCCAAGCATTGTTGCAAAATGCACCCAAGCCGGAAATCTCGGATTTATTTCTATCAGATAAATATCCTTTCCATCGCTCATAGCCTCAAATTCAAATGCACCCTTCCAACCTATTGTTTCTACAAATTTTTTGCTAACTTCAAAAAGATTTTTATTATCAATGCTTACAGCACTCCAAACTTTTCCAATTTCCGTTGTTGAGAGTTTTTTAATACCAACTCCTCCGATTAGCTCTTTTCCATCTCCAAGCCCTACATAATTAATTTCAACTCCGTTTATTACCTGTTGAGCTAAAAGAGGAAATCCCCATTCGTTTGAGATTTTATAATAATATTCTATCGCCTCATCCAAATTATAGGCTTTATATGCTTTATAATAATTTCCTTTTACCATTAAAGGAAACCCGAGGGATCTGCTTGCGATAATCAAATCGTCAAGAGAAGTTATTTTTATTGTTTTAGGATGTTTTACACCCAGCTTTTCGCTAAATTCCGAAAGTTTGCTTTTATCGCGCATTTCAAAACATTCAAGGCTTGGCAAATAAGTCTTAATCCCCAAATCTTCAATTTCTTTTTGATATTTTATATACAAAGGAAGTTCCGCATCCAAATTGGGAATAATAACTTCAATATCGGATTTTTCTTTTATATATGTAATTCTTTGCTTAAACTCTTCATATCCCAAACTCGGATAAGGCATCAGATAAATTTTCTCAAATAGTCCCTGATAAATTCCGGGCTCATTTGCATCATAACTAAGCCCTATTAAATCGTGAGCTTTCAAACTTTTAGCAACTCCAATTCCGGGAGCCGGATTATCCGTATTGTTTAGTCCGCTTAGTGCTATTTTCATTTTATAAGTCCGTATACTTTAAGTTTTTGAAAAAAATCTTCCACATCAATATATACGTCTTGCCAGCTCACGTCAAATTCGTCCGAAAGAATTTTAACAATATCCTCTTTGTTTTTTCCTTCTTTGATAAGCTCAATAATTTTTTTAGCCGTATCGTTCATCTGAAAAGATATTCCAAGAGAAGGAATAAATCCCACATTGTTTTCATCTATTATCATTTCTTCAAACATTTAAAACTCCTTTTTTTTGGAATTTTAAATGTTCTGGGTTAATGAATGGTTAACAAAATCTCACATATCCTTCTTTTACACCGTTTTTAGATAAAACAATCTGCCACACCTGGTTGATTCGGGCTTTAAAAAGCGCAGCGGAAGAAAGCAGATAAAATTTCCACATTCTAAAAAATCTTTCGTCATATTTATCTTTAAGTTCATCCCAGGCATTAACAAAATTATTATACCAACTCATTAACGTAGGATAATATTCGTATCCGAAATTATGAACGTCTTCAATAACGAATTTACCCTCTGCGGCCTCGGATATTTGTTTAAGAGATGGCAACATGGAATTAGGAAAAATATATTTGTTTATCCACGGATCACACGATTTGACACTCTCCAAACTTCCTATTGTATGAAGCAAAAATAGTCCATCGTCTTTTAAACATCTATTCGCAACTTTCATAAATTCATTATAATGCTTATATCCCACATGTTCAAACATACCTACTGATACGATTTTGTCAAATTTTTCTTTTACGTCTCTATAATCGCAAAGTCTGAATTCCAAATCCAAATCGCCTTTATTTGCATTTGCATATTCTATCTGTTTTTTGGAAACGGAAACACCCACTCCTTTTATATTATATTTTTCGGCCATATATTTTAAAAGTCCTCCCCAACCGCATCCTATATCCAATACTCTCTCACCTTCTTTTAATTTTAGTTTTCTACAAATCATTTCAAGCTTATGCTCTTGTGCTTCGTCTAAATTTTTCGCTTCTGGCAAATCCTCGCATTTTTTCCAATATCCACAACTATATATCATTCTTTTATCAAGCATTTTTTCATACAACTCATTTCCTATATCATAATGAACTCTTCCTACTTCATATGGATCATTAGAAAACATTGATTTTAATTTATACAGCAGCATTACGGGAGATTTTATTTTTTCTTCAATTTTATTTGTAAAAATTCTATAAAAAAATTCATCTAACGCTTCAATTTCTATCCATTTGTCCATATACGCTTCTCCGAATCCAAGCGTTGCGTATTTAAAAACCCTCTCATATGCCCTATTATCCAAAACTTTAATATCCCAGGGATTGTTTCCGTTTAATTCAATCCCGCTTCCTTTTAAAATTTCTTTTGCTTTTTTTTCATAAGAAAGCATTAATTACTCCTTTTTTTTCAATTATATCATTTTATTATTAATTTAAAAATCAAGAAGTGCCTAAAATGGCAACTTTTTTGCTATAATTTGATAATTATAAAATAGGATTAATAAGCTCTTAAAGGAAAAATATGTCAAAAACACTTGAATTTAAAGACAACTGCGGTTTTGGAGTAATTGCAAACATTAAAGGAAAACCTTCACACAAAATGGTAAACGACGCTTTAACAGCACTTGAAAGAATGATGCACAGAGGCGCCATTGCAGCTGATGGCAAAAGTGGGGATGGAAGCGGACTTTTATTTTCAATGCCCAAAAAATTTTTTAAAAAAATAGCAAAAGAACACGGATTTGATCTTCCCGAACAATTCGGCATAGGAGTAATATTCCTAAAAAACGAAAACCAAAAATCAATTATCGAAGAATTTTGTATAAAAAACGATTTAAAACCTCTTTTTTGGCGGGAAGTTCCTATAAATACTGAAGCTTTGGGCGAACTTGCATTAAAAACACTTCCTAAAATTTATCATCTTTTTATTGTTCCAAATTCCATAGTAGCGGTTAAAAGATTTGAAGAACTTTTATATCTTACGAGAAAAGAGATTGAAAATTTCATAGAAGATAGGGATTTTTATATCCCTACGTTCAGTTCCAAAAAAATAGCCTACAAAGGCATGTTAATGCCTAATTACATAAAAATCTTTTATCCAGATCTTACCGATAAGGATTTTAAAGTATATTTTGCGCTTTTTCACCAAAGATTTTCAACAAACACCCTGCCTGAATGGAGACTTGCCCAGCCTTTCAGATTTATAGCACACAACGGAGAAATTAATTCCATTCAGGCAAACAGAATAAATTCTCTAATAAAATCCGAATCCATTAAAAGCGAGGTTTTTTCGCAAGATGAACTTCAAAGATTACTTCCTATAATAAGATTTGATGAAAGCGATTCAAGCTCTCTTGATAGAATGATGGAATTTTTAATAATAAACGGAATGGACTTTTTTAAAGCCGTTAGAGCCCTAATTCCTATGCCTTGGCAAAACGCTCCTTATCTTGATAGCGAACTTAAAGCGTTTTACGAATATTTCTCAACCAGATTCGAGGCATGGGACGGTCCTGCGGCTGTAAGTGTGAGTGATGGCAGATACATTGCCGTGGTGCTTGATAGAAACGGCCTTAGACCTGCAAAATATGTAATTACAAAAGATGAAAGAATTTTAATAGCCAGCGAATACGGAGTTATCGATATTGATGAAGATGAAATAGCTGAAAGAGGAAAACTTCAATCAGGTCAAATGATAGGGGTTGATACGAAATTCGGAATTGTTCTTAAAAACAAAGACATAGACGAATACCTAAAATCAAGCAATCCTTATACAAAATGGCTTAATGAAAATATGATTTATCTTCAAGAATATATAGAAAATCCGTATGCTATAAAT
Organism: Nautiliaceae bacterium; assembly: GCA_027036005.1. GTDB lineage: Bacteria > Campylobacterota > Campylobacteria > Campylobacterales > Nautiliaceae > JALTBU01. The sequence goes on along the minus strand of JALVTJ010000019.1, from coordinate 6,287 downwards.
GAAAAGATTGAAATAAAAAATTTAATTCCGAAACAAAGATATGCGGGAATTACAAAAGAAGTCATAAATTTAATGATAAAACCAATGATCAAAGATGCAAAAGAGCCTACCGGAAGTATGGGAGACGATACGCCTCTTGCGTGTTTTAGCGAATATCCTTACAGAAGTTTTAACGACTTTTTCAGACAAAAATTCGCTCAGGTTACAAACCCGCCTATCGATTCGTTAAGAGAAAAAATTGTAATGAGCCTTAATACAGGATTTGGCGAAGTTCACAATATATTAGACGAAGAACCTGAACATGCAAAAAGATTAAAAACTACTTCTCCAATTCTTACCCAAACAAAAATAAACGTTTTAGAAAGTTTCGGAGACGAAAACAGTCCAAGATTTGAAAAAGATTATAAAAACAAAACGTATCATACACATTTTAAAGAAAATTTAAAAGAATCTCTTGAAAAATTAACCGATAAAATAATTAAAGACGTTAAAAACGGAGTTAGAATAATATTTTTAAGCGACAAACTACTTGATAAAGAACACAAACTAATACCTATGGCTATGGTAATAGGAAGAGTGCATAAAAAACTGCTTGAACATAAATTAAGACATTTAACAAGTATTGTAGCGATTACAAGCGAAGTTATCACTCCTCACGATGCGGCGGTAATGATAGCTTACGGAGCAAGTGCGATATATCCATATCTTTTATTTAAAACTGTTTGCGTAATATGCGATGAAGAAGGCTTATCAAAAGACGATGCCCTTTTTAACATACATTCAGCTCTTAATAAAGGTATTTTAAAAATAATGTCTAAAATGGGTATCTCAACCATTGCAAGTTACAGAAATTCCGCTTTGATGGATATCATAGGACTTTCGCAAGAAATAACAGATGAATGCTTTATAGGAAGCAAAACACTACTTCCGGGATTAACATACGAAGATATAGAAAAAAGGCTAAACAAAAAACATAAAGCGGCATTTGAAGAAGAAAAAATTCCAAACGGAGGAGTGTTCAGATTCAGAAAAGGTGAAGAATATCATGAAGTAACACCGCCTCTCGTTAAACAATTTACCAAAATGGTGGAAAGCGGGGAGAAAAAAGATTATGAAGAATTTAAAAACCTCGTCGAAAACAGACGCCCTACATACATAAGGGATTTACTTGAAATCAAATCCGATAAAAACCCTATTTCAATCGATGAGGTGGAAAGTAAAGAAAAAATCATAAAAAGGTTTATAGGCGCTGCTATGAGTATCGGGGCTCTTGGTCCCGAAGCTCACGAAGCAATAGCCGAGGCGATGAACAGACTTGGAGCAAAATCCAATTCCGGTGAAGGCGGAGAGGATAAGGTTAGAAACGGCACAATCAAAAGAAGCAAAATCCGCCAGGTTGCAAGCGGTAGATTTGGCGTAACTCCTGAATATCTTGTTAATGCCGAAGAAATTCAGATTAAAGTGGCCCAAGGTGCAAAACCTGGTGAGGGAGGACAGCTTCCGGGATTTAAAGTAACGACTTATATTGCAAAACTAAGACATACAACCCCAGGCAAAACGCTTATTTCGCCTCCTCCTCATCATGACATTTATTCAATAGAGGATTTAGCACAGCTTATATTCGATTTGAAACAGATAAACCCGAAAGCCAAAATCAGCGTAAAACTCGTTTCAACTTCGGGAGTTGGAACAATTGCCGCGGGAGTTGCCAAAGCATATGCAGATAAAATTACCATTTCAGGTGCGGAAGGAGGAACGGGAGCAGCTCCAATAACATCCATACGCCATGCTGGTAATCCGTGGGAACTCGGGCTTATAGAAGCACATAACGCCCTAAAAGAAAATCATTTAAGGGAATTTGTAACGCTTGAAACGGACGGAGGGCTTAAAATAGGAAGAGACGTTATTTTCGCTTCACTTTTAGGAGCTGAGGAATATGCGTTTGGAACGGCTCTTATGATGGCGGTTGAGTGTATTTTTTGCAGAAGCTGCCAAACAAACAAATGCCCAAAAGGCATTACAACTCAGGATAAAGAATACAGAGCAAAATTCAAAGGCAGCGTAGATAAAATAATAAATTATATAAATTTTCTTGCCGAAGATATAAGAGAATGGCTTGCCAAAATGGGATACAAATCTTTAAAAGAGATTATCGGAAGAAACGATTTGATTAAAATAAAAGATATTGACATAGCAAAAAAATTCGATTTCTCCGAAATCTTAAAAAGAGTTGAAGGTATTGATGTAAAAACAAAAGAAAACATTCCTTTTGACAAAAACAATTTTGAAAAAGAGTTGCTTGAAAAAGTTATGGAGACAATCAAAAACCCAAATCACAAATCGGTCGTAAAAGCGGAAATTTGCAATTTAAACAGAAGTTTCGGCGCATATACCAGCGGAATTATTGCAAAATATTATGGTGATGAAGGATTGCCAGATGAGAGCATTGTTTATAAATTAAAAGGGGTTGCGGGGCAGAGTTTCGGAGTGTTTTTAAGCAAAGGTATGACAATTGAATTAAAAGGAGTTGCAAACGATTATGTAGGAAAAGGTATGGCAGGCGGTAAAATTATTATAATACCGAATAAAAACGGTGCGGCGGCCGGAAATACATGCCTTTACGGAGCGACAGGAGGAAAATTATTCATTGCCGGAGAAGTAGGAGAGAGATTTGCCGTTAGAAACTCGGGAGCCGTTGCGATAGTCGAAGGCACGGGTGATCATCCGTGCGAATATATGACGGGAGGTGAAGTTATAATACTCGGAAAAACCGGTATAAATTTTGGTGCCGGTATGACGGGAGGAGTAGCTTTCGTATATGATAAAGAACATTCGCTTGTAGATAAAATTAATCCTGATCTTATTGAAATTAGAAGAATTGATATCGATGAAAACGAAAAGCCTAAAATTTATCTTAAAAAAAGACTAATAGAATATTATAATGCAACTAGCAGCAAAAAAACAAAATATATTTTGGACAATTTCAGAAGCGAAGTGAGACACTTCTGGCTTATTACACCAAAAGACAACAAACCTCCTCTCGATCCTAACGAAATGGATTAATTTTTTCTCCTCTTAAAATTTATATAAAATCATCTTAATATCTTGACGAAAAGAAATTTTTAATATAAAATTAATTTTGTATTAAAAACAAAAAGGAGAAAGAAAGTATGAAAGGGCAAATTTTAGACTTCGATTTGCAAAAAGGTGAAGGAGCAATATCAGGAGAAGACGGAAATAGATATGTTTTTACCAATTCCGACTGGAACGATAAAGATATTCAACCAAAAAAAGGTTTAAAAGTCGATTTTGAAGCGGAAGAAAACAAAGCAAAAAACATTTATTCCGACATACATACAACCCACACAAATGAAAAAAGCAAAATAGTCGCAGGTCTTTTGGCACTTTTTTTGGGAGCACTTGGAATTCACAAATTTTATTTAGGATGCAATAAAGAAGGAATAATTATGCTTTTGATATGGTTTTTCGGTCTGTTTTTGTTTGGAATACCGAGTATAATTATAGGGATTATTGCATTTATTGAAGCTTTAATTTATTTCTTCAAATCCGATGAAGATTTTTACAACACATATGTAGCCCATAAAAAATGCTGGTTTTAAACAAATATTTTTTTAACATCGGGAAGTAAATTTTCTATAAATTTTATTACTTCCTCTTTATCCTCATATTCCACAATCCCGTTTTTTACACTGTAAGGATAATAATAAATATCGCTGAGAAGCTGCTTTTTAATAATCTTAAACTGTGTTGAATTCATTCTAAAAGTCCCATATACAATTGATTCAATATTCTTATAATTAATTTCGCTAAAAACTTTTTGTAAAAAATCTTTATAAACTTCTTTAAAATTTGGCAATTTTATAATTGGGTCAAATACAATTACAGGTTTAAAACCCTTGTTTATAACTTTTTTAATAGCTTTTATTCTTGCTTTGAGTTTGGGAGTGTATTTTTCATATCTTTCAATTACCGTTTCGGGCGAGAGCGAAAAAGCGAAAACTAAATTTTCCTGATATTCAAAATCTATATTTACCGATTTTGTTCGAAGTTCAAGTTTTATATTTTTATCTTTTACAAAATCAGCCCACTTTTTAGCTACGCCAAAAAGATTTTCAACTGCTAAAATATCGGTATCATATGAAATTGATAAAAACAAATTTCCTAAATTTTCATAAACCCTCTCAACTTCTTTGAAAAAATCATTGAAATTAACAAATAAAACCAAATTAGAACTTGGATACATCCCTTGCAAAAAGCAGTAATGACAATCATATATACAATTTAGCATGGGTGTTGTGTAAAAAAAATTAACTCCGAGCTTTTGAATAAGCTCGCTTGCTTCATATATAAAAGGAGGATCTTTTTTAGCCAGAATTAAGCTTTGAGCGTCTTTTTGTGCACGAAAAGACTGATAATAAGGATTAAACCTGTCTTTGTAGTGGTTTATTTCTATAATCTCCGCTTTTGGAAATTTTGCCAAAATATTTTTAACATATTCGTTGTTTAAAATTCTTTTTTCAACATAAATATGTCTAAATCTTAAATTCATCCATTATTCTCCTAAAATCGTTTTTTCTGTTTGTTTTTTCAAAATCTATTTTCGGCAGTTTTCGGTTATTTAGCAAATAAAACATTACCCTATCTTTAAGCTGCATTTTTTGAGAAAAAGAGAGATTGTATTTTTTACTAATCTCCTCCGCCAAACTTAAATTAGTTTTTTTCTCTTTTTTTAAAGAATAAAAAAATTTTTCAATATTTTCCAAATGAGGATTTATAAGTTCATCCATAAATTTATCATCAGGTTTAAAACATTCAAGATTATCGCTTACAATCTTAATCAAATAAATATGATGAGCTTTTAAAAACTTGATTGCCGCTTTAAAAAAACCTTCGCTTTCCATATCCACCAACTTAAATTCTCCACCTATTTTAACCTCGTCGGCACATATTATTTCACTTTCTCTAAAAGTATGGGAAATTAAAATATCGGGGAAAAATTTATTATTAATTTTATTTATCAGAAAAATTTCACCGATTTTAAATTCAGGGCTACCCGCAATTCCAAAATTTATAATATTTGAAATTTTTTTTGTAGATAAAAGATAAGTTGTTGCAATTGCCGAATTTAGCTTCCCTTGTCCCGATATTATCAAAGATATTTTTTCGTTTTCATAAATACTAAATTTTTCATTAATCTTTTTTAAATCAAAATATTTAATTAAAGGCTTGGCTTCTTTTAAATAGGCACAAATTATTCCTATCATCAAATCTCTTTTTGATAAAATTATATCTACAATTTGATTTTAAATGCAATTTCAGTTATATTTATAAAAAAGGATTTATATGAAATTTGAAGAAATGAATATTAAAGAAAAAATAGAGGCTATTGAAGAGGTTCTTAAAAAAGACATTATGCCTATGCTTGCGTTTGACGGAGGATATGCCGAAATTGTGGATGTTAGGGAGAGTAACGGGGAAACACATGTGTTTATAAGATACGGAGGAGCTTGTGCGGCTTGTTCTTCCGCCGGAGGAGCTACACTTTTTGCAATAGAAGAGACACTCAGAAAAAAACTTGATACGGATAAAATCAGGGTAATGCCGCTATGAAAAAACTATTTTTTATTGTTTCGGCAATCGGTTTTTTTACTCCGTTTATTTTATTCGCTTTTTTACAAATCCCAAATGACAATCTTAAAATTTTTGCAATCTATTTTTTGCCTAAATTCAATCTTGTTTATTTTGGTATTGTTATTGTGTTTTTCTTTGCGGGACTAAAAATCAAATGGGTGCAATTCGCTCAAATATTGTTTATAAGTATTTATTTTATTTATCTTGTTTTGGGATATTTTGTATTAGCTCCTATGTATGCAAAAAATTTTGCTACAAAACATAAAAACTCAAAAATAGTAAAAGTAACGGAGCTTAAAAAGTTGCATAATTTCAAAATTATCTATAAAAAAGGAAATTATGCGGTAATTGTTCCGAATAACACATCTCACACGAATCCATTTAATTATGTAAGAGACAGGGGACAATATTGAATATAAAATCAATGAAAATATTTTTTTTGGGAGCTATTTTAATAAATTTTTATTTAACTTTATCTATTACTCCTTTGTTTAATCTTGATGAAGGTGTATTTGCCGAAGCCACAAGAGAAATGCTTATTAATCATAATTTTATAACCACTTATTTAAACGGCCATTTGAGATTTGATAAACCGATTTTAATTTATTGGTTACAAGCAATAAGCGCTTATTTTT
>JALVTJ010000018.1 GCA_027036005.1 Nautiliaceae bacterium | reverse complement strand
TTATGCAAGTTTTTTGAAAATGAAAGAGAGAATGGGAATAGAAAGAGCGGTTTTGAGTGCTACATTTGGAGCTAATAAATTTTTGCCGGGGATATATGAGAAATTTGTTTCTCTTCTTGCCTCAGAGAAAGCATATACGGATGATTTTTTGACTTTTGCAAATAAAAGAATGAAAGATATGTATTTTAATGCTATTAAAAAGCCTTGTTTTGAAAAAGTCAAAAAAATGGAAAATATTGCTTTAAAAAAGGCTAATACCGGTAATTTTGGAGTTGATCCTGTATATTGGTTTAAAACAATTACTCAAAAGATAAATGTTTTGAAAAATATAGATGACAAAATAGCCGATATTATTATTGCCGATTTGAAATCATTATCCAATAATTTTGTTTATATTGAAATATTAATAAATATAATAGGCTCTATTATTATAATTTTGGTAGCCGTTACAACCATTAGGATGTTTAGCGTCCAGTTAAATAGTCTTAAAAATCTTATTTTGATGATTGCAAAAGATAAAAACTTGGCCACGGAAGTTAGAATTTATGATGACGATGAATTTGGTGAGATAAGAAAAGCATTGAGAAGCTTTTTGGATTCGTTAAGAGAAGTTATGATAAATGCAAACAAATCGTCTCATGAAAATAAAAATGTTTCCAATAAACTAAAAAATAATTTTGATGAAATTACCGAAAATATTCACAAAGAAGCGGGAATAGTAAATAAAACAACCAAGGAAGGCGAAGAGATAAAAGAAACATTGGAAAATGAAAGTTTGAAATCAAAAGAGGTAACCGAGGCTATAATAAGCGCCAATAAAAATTTGCAAGAGGCTGTTTCGAAAATAGAAGAGACTGTTAATGAAATTCAGCAAAACGCTCAAAACGAGCATGAACTAGCAAATAAAATGCATCAACTCTCCCAAGATGCCGAACAGGTAAAAGGCATATTGATTGTTATTAAAGAAATAGCCGAACAAACAAATCTTTTGGCTTTAAATGCGGCTATTGAGGCCGCAAGAGCAGGGGAGCATGGAAGAGGATTTGCGGTTGTTGCGGATGAGGTTAGAAAATTGGCCGAAAGAACACAAAAATCTCTCGGTGAAATAGATGCCACAATCAATATCATAGTCCAATCAATCAATACGGCGAGTGATGATATGAATAATAATATTCAAAAAGTTAATGAAATTACCGAAAAAACGCTCTCGGCACAAAAAGAAATAGAAAATGTTTCAGATGAAATGAATGATGTGGTCGGAAATGTTGAAGAAAATGTCAAAAATATAGGAATAATAGTTAAAAAAATGGAAGAATTTGTAAATCAAATGCAATTGATTAAAAATATTTCAAGCCAAAATGAAGAAAACATTATAGAAAACAAACAGCTTATTGACAGGATAGCCAAATTAGCAAACGAACTTTTGGAAGAAATTAAACAATTTAAAATATAAAAGGGCTTAAATCGCCCTTTTAAATTCAGGATAACTCTCTATTCCGCATTCACTCATATCAAGACCTTCAATTTCATTCTCTTCATCGGCTCTAAATGGAATTATTTTATTAATGATATAAAGAATCACAAAAGAGCTTGCAAATGCGAAAATTCCAACTATTACAACACCTTTTATTTGAGCAATCAAACTGACGTTTTTTGCAAAAATTCCGGTAGCTATTGTTCCCCATATACCGTTAACAAGATGAACGCTAAGTGCACCTACCGGATCGTCAAGTTTAAGTTTGTCAAAAAACGGAACGGCATAATATACAAGAATTCCTCCTATAAGACCTATTGCCAAAGCCGAATAAGCTCCTACTACATCGGCACCAGAAGTTATCGCAACCAAGCCCCCGAGCGCTCCATTTAAAATCATTGTGATATCGAATTTTTTATATTGAATATATCCCAAAATCATAACGATTAGTCCGCCTATAAGCCCTGCATTATTGGTGTTCATTACAACCATTGCAACCGTATTTGCCGCATCTTTACTCGAAATACTTCCCACACTTCCGCCGTTAAATCCGAACCATCCTATCCAAAGCAAAAGAGCACCCAGCACGACCAAAGGAATGTTGCTTGCAGGATAAACTCTGATTTTTCCGTCTTTGTATTTGTCTTTTCTTGGACCTATAATCAAAATTGCAGCCAAAAGCGCCCATGCACCGGTTGAATGAATAACGGTAGAACCAGCCAAATCGTGCATTGCAGAAATGTCTAAAATAGTGCCTTTTAACATATCAGCTCCCCAGCTCCAATTAACAATCAAAGGATAAATAAGCCCCGCCATAAAAATAGTAAATATTGCAAGGGGGATTATTTTTGTTCTTTCACTCACACCTCCGCTCATAATATTGACCGTTTTCCCGACAAACGCCATTTGAAATAAAAAAGCGGCATACATACTCATACTCTCTCCGTTCCATCCTCCAAAAGCCAAAACATATCCCCAAAAGAAAAATACCAAACTTGCAACAAGATAAATCATTGTATTTACGGTTAAAACAGCCGTAACGTTTTTCGTTCTTACAAGGCCCGCTTCAAGCATTGCAAAGCCCGGAACCATAAGAATTATCAAAGTGAATGCAAATAATGTAAATAGCGTGTCGATTATCCAAGCAAAATCCATAACATCTCCTTATCTGTTTTTAATTGATTTTAATATAAAAAAACAGGAAAAAAGATTGAATTTTTATTGAAGTTTAATTTTATTGATTAAAAATTTTGCATTTTCAAGTGCGTTTTTGGCTGTTTTATCACTTACAAGCAATACTCCCATTCTTCTACCTTTATGAGAAGCGGGTTTGCCGAATATTATAAATCTTGAATTTTTTCCAAAAACTTCATCTTCTATTTCGAATACCGGATTAAACGTTTCAATATTCGCTTTGAATGCGGCGCTTGCACCCGGAGTTAAAAATTCAAATCCCAAAGGAAGATTCAAAACAGCTCTTATATGAAGAGCGAATTCACTTTGGGATTGTGTAATAATCGTTACAAGTCCAGTATCATGAGGGCGAGGAGATACTTCACTAAAATATACCTCATCCCCTTTTATAAACATTTCAACACCGAAAATTCCTCTTCCTCCCAAACCTTCAACTATTTTTCCCGCAATTTCTTTTGCTTTGTTTAATGCCGTTTCGCTCATATCCATCATTTGCCATGAAAAGATATAATCCCCGCCGCTTTGGATATGCCCTATTGGAGGGCAAAACACAATTTCTTTGTCATTTTTTGCGGTAAGTAAAGTTATTTCATAATCGAAATCTATAAATTCTTCCACAATCATTTCATCCGCACTTCCTCTTGCATCGCTTTTGGCAAATTCCCAAGCGGTTATTACTTCCTCAGGGCTTTTTACAATGCTTTGTCCATGTCCCGATGAGCTCATTACCGGTTTTACAACCGCCGGGTAGCCTATTTCATCGCAAGCGTTCTTTAAATCTTCGTATGTAGATACAAATGCATATTTGCTGGTTTTAATTCCGAGTGTTTCGGCCGCAAATTTTCTTATGTTTTTTCTATTCATTGTTTTGTTTACCGCTTCGGCATTAGGGATGATATGAATTCCTTCTTTTTCCGCTTCAAATAGTGCTTCAATATTAATAGCTTCAATTTCAGGCAAAACAAAATCCGGTTTTTCTCTTCTTATTACATCCAAAACCTGTTCTTTTTCTTTCATATCAATTACATATGATTTTTGAGCAATAAGCATAGCAGGAGCGTTTGGATATCTATCAACCGCTATTACTTCGCATCCGAGGCGATTTGCTTCAATCGCCACTTCTTTACCAAGCTCACCACTTCCAAGCAGCATTATTTTTATTGAATTTGATTTTAGGGGAGTTTTAAGTATCATTTCTTCTCCTTAATTTTTTAAATATGGTATCGAAATTTATTTCAACTTCGCAATTAGTATTTAATTTTATTGTCTCATTTGTAAAATCACCCATTTTTTTATATCCGTTTTCGTTTTTATAAACTTTTGCAAATAAGTGATTCGGATAGGCTAATATATAATATTTTACACCTTCTTTTTGATAAATTTCAAATTTAATCTTTTCATCTATTTTGGCAGTGGATGGAGAAATTATTTCTACAACTATTTCCGGGGCTTTTGTTATGTAATTGTTGTTTTCATTACATATCATTGCCACATCCGGTTTTAGAATAGTTTCTTCATCAATTATATAATCTTCTTCAATTACTACTAAACACTCTTCACAATCTTTTAAATTTTTGTTAATTTCACTTGCAAACATTACGCTTAGATACTGATGATTAATAACAGGACTTGGTGCCATTGCCACAGGAAAACCTTCAATTAATTCCCATTTGTCTTTCCAGTGTTTATAATCTTCGTAGGTGTATCTAAGTAGAGGTGCTGCCATTTTTATCCTTTCTTGATATATGTCAAAAAAACTTTTTAATCTCTATGATATTATACCATTTAAAAAACGGGGAATGGAAAATGGAAAATGGAAAATTAAACAGATTAAATGAACTTAATATCGGAGAAAGTGGAATTATAAGAAAAATTTATGCAAAAGAGCCGCTTAAAAGCAAACTTCTCTCAATGGGATTTGCAAGGGGCGAGAGAGTAAAAGTCCTTAAACACACCCTTGCAAAAAATACGTTTGATGTGGATATAAATGGAGTGAATGTCGCACTTAGAGGTGAAGAGGCAAGCGAGATAGAAGTTGAAAAAAGTGAAAAGTGAAAAATGAAAAGTGAAAAATTAAAGGAGCGAAATGAAAGAGATTAAAATAGCGCTTGTCGGTCAGCCTAATGTCGGCAAAAGCCATCTTATAAATTCAATTTCAGGAGCGACTTTGCATGTCGGAAATTTCAGCGGGGTTACGGTAGAGAAAAAAGAGGTCGAATTTGAAAGAGGAGGATATAAATTAAAACTAATAGACCTTCCCGGAACATACTCTTTTCATTCTTATACACCCGAAGAAAAAGTTACCAAAGATTTTTTATTAAACGGAGAATATGATTTGATTTTGAATGTTGTGGATTCGAATCAGCTTGAAAAAAACTTGATATTTTCCTGGCAGATAGCGGATTTAGGCAAGCCCATGGCAATCGCTTTTAATATGTATGACGAATATTCGCGTCAGGGGGGAGAGATTGATACGGATAAGTTTTTCAAATTGACGATTATAAAATCTCAAAACGTATCTGCAAAAGAAAAATTCGGACTTGAAGAACTGTTTGAAAAAGTGATTGAAACTTACGAAGAAAAAAACACCCCGAGAATTTATTACTCAGAGACGATTGAAGAAGAGATTGAAAATTTAAAATCGCTAATTAAAGATTGTAAATTTGACAAAAGATTTATAGCGATTAGACTTTTGGAAGAAGATGAAGATATTTATAAAATTATTCACGAAAAACCTTGGTATGTGGATTTGCTCTCTCAAATAAAATCAAGTAAACACAGAATTAGCATAGAATATGATAATGACGATGTAAAAGAGGTGTTTTTTGAAGAAAGGCTGGCTCTTAGCAAAGGAATTGTTTCTCAAATAGCCAAAAAAGCCAGACGTGAGACATTAAGCGAAAAAATAGACAAAATTTTAATTCATCCTCTTTTGGGACTACCCATATTTTTATTTGTAATGTGGGCTGTTTTTCAGGCTACTTTTTCTTTGGGTGCGATTCCGATGGATTATATTAACAGTGCTTTTGTCGCTTTTGGAAACTGGTTTGGAAATTTATTGCCAAACGGACTTATAAAACAAGCCGTAATTGAAGGCATTATTCCGGCTGTGGGTGCGGTTGTTATGTTTTTGCCGAATATTCTTATATTGTTTTTGGGGATAAATTTAATGGAGCAGACAGGTTATATGGCAAGGGCTGCATATGTAATGGACGGAGTTTTGAAGAGATTTGGACTTCAAGGAAGAGCTTTTATTCCGCTTGTTAGCGGATTTGGGTGCAGTGTTCCTGCTTATATGGCGGCAAGAACGCTTAAAAACCCCAAAGATAGACTTATTACAATGCTTGTAATAGGGTTTATGAGCTGTGGGGCAAGACTTCCTATTTATGTTTTATTGGTAAGCGCTTTTTTTGCTCCTTCTATTCAAGGGGACGTGATGTTTGCAATTTATATCGGAGGTGCTTTGACGGGACTTGTTGTTGCTAAAATTCTAAGGATTGTCCTCTTTAAAGGAGAACCGGAGCCTTTTGTAATGGAACTTCCGAAATACAGATTTCCTAAACTCAAAGCGCTTTTATTCGATTTATGGGTAAAGACAAAAATGTTTTTACAAAAAGCAGGCACTTTTATTGCTTTGGCTTCTCTTGCCGTATGGTTTTTAAGCTCATTTCCAAGGACAGATATTGTTAAAGAGTATTCTGTTAAAATAGCTCAAATTAAAAGTGAAGCTAAAAAGGCCGTATTAGAAGAAAAAATGAATCGGGAAATTTTGGAAAATTCTTATATAGCCCGTATCGGTAAATTAGTAGAGCCTATTACCAAACCTTTGGATCTTGGATGGAGAGAAGACGTTTCGTTATTGGCAGGACTTGCCGCAAAAGAGACGGTAGTTTCCACAATGGCCGTTTTATACGGAGTTGGCAATACTAATGAAAGCAGTAAAGGTTTAATTGAAACAATCAGAAAAACAATGCCTTTTACAGCTGCGGTGGCGATGATTATAATCGTTATGTTTTATTCTCCGTGTATTGCGGCAATGAGCACGTTTTATGCAGAAATTAAGCAGTGGCAATGGAGGCTTTTTTATACGGTTTATCCGAATGTTTTTGCTTATGTTGCGGCATTGTTAGCTGTCGGTTTAATTAAATTTCTTTCCTGATTTATTGGCATTGACTAAATAATGAAAAAGTAAAAATATAACAGCGTTGCGGAATTTAACGAAAATTTTGTGTTAAAAAATTGCACTACCCCGAAGGGGCGCTTGCCGTTTGCAATTTTTAGCAAAATTTGAGTGTTGCCTAAGGCAAAATGAAGCACGAAGCTGTTATATTTTTATCTTTGTAGTTATTATTTTGATAAAGGCTCATTTACTCAGTGTAGATTTATTTTTTCATTTTCCATTTGGTATCATTTCATTAGAATTTAAAAAAGGAGAATAATGTATCCTGGAATTACGGTTATTAAAAGAGACGGCAGAAGAGAATTGCTTGATATAAGCAAAATAAGAAAATATACAAAAGCCGCATGTGAAGGATTGGAGGGGGTTGATTATTCGGAGCTTGAACTTGATGCAAAGCTTCAATTTCGCGACGGTATTACAACGGAAGAAATTCAAGATACGCTTATTAAAACGGCTGTTGATAAAATCGATATCGACAGACCTAATTGGAATTTTGTAGCAGCAAGGCTTTTTTTATACGATTTGTATCATAGGGTTACAGGCTTTACCGGGTATAATCATTTAAAAGAGTATTTCGAAAAAGGCGAAAATGCGGGCAGGATATTGCCCGGATTAAAAGAAAAATTTGATCTTGATGATTTGAATAACTATATTAAACCCCAGAGGGATTTGCAATTTACCTATCTCGGAATTAAAACGCTTTATGACAGATATATAATAAAAGACAGAGAAGGAAAACCAATAGAGCTTCCTCAACAACTTTTTATGGGTGTTGCAATGTTTCTGGCTCAAAACGAAACAAATCCTTCTTCTATCCCGGAAGAAGACAAAAATAAAATAAATTTAGATGATATTAAGCAAATTAGAGGATACTGGGCTAAGAAATTTTATGATGTTATTTCTAAATTCGAAGTAATGGTTGCAACTCCTACGCTTTCTAATGCAAGGACGACAAGGCATCAGCTAAGCAGCTGTTATGTCGGTAGTATGAACGATAATATAGAAGGAATTTTCGATGATTTCAAGGAAATGGCGCTTTTAAGCAAATTCGGAGGCGGTATAGGCTGGGATTTTAGTAAAATAAGGGCTCTTGGGAGTTTTATAGATAATCATAAAAATGCAGCCGGAGGGGTAATTCCTTGGCTTAAAATCACCAATGATGTGGCAATTGCGGTTGATCAGCTCGGAACCAGAAAAGGTGCGATTGCCGTTTATATTGAACCTTGGCATATGGATATACTTGATTTTTTGGATTTGAAAAAAAATTCCGGAGAGGAAAGACGAAGAGCGCATGATCTATTTCCGGCGCTTTGGATACCGGATTTATTTATGAAAAGAGTCGAAAAAGACGAGCTTTGGACGCTTTTTGATCCATATGATGTTAAGGATTTGACAGATCTTTACAGTGAAGAGTTTGAAAAAAAATATATTCAATACGAAAATGACGAAAATATCTCGAAAAGAAAAATAAAGGCAAAAGAGCTTTGGAAAAAGATACTGCTTGAATATTATGAAACCGGAAATCCGTTTCTTTGCTTTAAAGACAATGCAAATAAAAGAAATCAAAATTCTCACAGCGGGATTATTAGAAGCTCCAACCTCTGCACCGAGATTTTCCAAAATACCCAGCCTAATCATTATAAAGTAAAAGTAACGTTTAGCGATGAAAGTTTTGCTTTTTTTGAAGAGGATGAAGATGTCGAGGTTGAAAGCGGAGGAGTTAGGGTAATTAAAAAGGCTAAAAAAATCACTTCTCTTGATTCTATCGAAGGCAAGAATGTGTATATTGTAGAAAAAGTCGCCGTAGGCGGTAAAACGGCCGTTTGTAATCTTGCAAGCGTGAATCTTAGCAAAGTGAACACGCCTGAGAAAATCAAAGAGGTAATCCCGGTTGCAATAAGAATGCTTGATAATGTAATCGATTTAAACTTTTATCCTGTTAAAAAAACAAAAGATACAAATCTAAAAAACAGAGCCATAGGACTTGGAGCTATGGGTGAAGCTCAGATGCTAGCCGAAAGACAAATTTTTTGGGGAAGCGAAGAGCATTTAAAGCTTATTGATGAAATATTTGAAGGTATTAGCTATTATGCAATAAGTGCAAGTTGTGATTTGGCGAGGGAAAAAGGCGTATATCCTGAATTTGAAGGAAGCAGATGGTCTAAGGGAATACTTCCTATTGATAGTGCAAACGAAAACGCCAAAAAGCTTGTAATAAGGGATTTGTTCAGCGCAACGCAGTATGACTGGGAGAGTTTAAGAGAAAAAGTAAAAAAAGGAATTAGAAACGGATATTTAATGGCGATTGCACCGACAAGTTCCATTTCTATTTTAACCGGAACCACCCAGACAATAGAGCCTGTTTATAAAAGAAAATGGTTTGAAGAAAATTTAAGCGGGCTTATTCCGGTGGTTGTTCCGAATCTTAGTGCCGAGACATATATGTTTTATACGCCTGCATATGAGCTTGATCAAAGAATTTTGGTGAAAGCCGCTGCAATAAGGCAAAAGTGGATAGACCAAGGGCAGAGTTTAAATATTTTTATAACGACAGATAAAGCGAGCGGGAGATACTTAAACGAAATTTATATGCTCGGATGGAAATTGGGGATTAAATCGTTTTATTATCTAAGAAGCCAATCTCCTGAGGTTAAAGAGGACGTTATGGACAGAAGCGTGGAATGTTTCGGATGTCA
>JALVTJ010000017.1 GCA_027036005.1 Nautiliaceae bacterium | reverse complement strand
CTTTTTTATAAACCCACTCGTAAGTTGAAGGCCAAAGTCCGAATTTTTCTATATCGTCAAATATTACAACTCTTTTTTTAATAAGCTCAACTGCCTCATTAACGCTTTTAAAAGGAATGGCATATCTTAATTCTTTATCTATCGGAAAAAGCGCTATTTTTTCAAAAAGACCCGTTAAATAATATCCCTTTATTCGCTTATAGCCGCTTGCAAAAAAGTGATAATCATCAACAATTGCATATTTTATATTGCATTTAACCAAATCTTTTATTATTTCATCATCCCAAACCCTCTCTGTTATCCATATTCCTTTTGGCTCGGCTTTAAAATTTTCTTTTAAAAACTTGTTTAATTTATTTATCTGAAAAATTCTATCTTCACTTGGTATAGAAACCAATATCGGCTCGTAAAACCCTCCTGTAAAAAATTCGATATTACATTTTTTTATATTTTCAAATACATCCGTATATTTATTTTTAATTTTTTCCAAAATCCATCCGCTTGAATGAAATGCAAATTTAAATTCAGGATATTTGCTTAAAATTTCAAAAAACGGAGCGTAACATTTATTTACGGCTTCTTCTATAACATTATCAAAATTACCGACCGGCTGATGTAAATGAACTCCAAAAAGCATCACACCAACCAGTTTTTGTAAATTTCGTTAATATCGAGTTTTATTATTATACTTGGCAAAATCATTTCAAAATTTTCTCCTTTTAATATAAATCTTAAAATATCTTCCCTCTTTCCTGATGCTTCGGTAATATCCATCGAGGCGTTTTTAAAATTTAAAAATTTATATTTTTTATTATCAATTCTTAAATATAAATTTTTCTCATCAATCCCATAATATATCGTAGGCAAACTTGATGCAAGCGCTCCGAAATTTTCGATTATTTCACCTGCTCCAACCCATTCGAAAAACGTGGTTTTACCGTCAATCTTAGGAGTTATTAAAAATTTTTGGGGTTTGAAATTAGATTTTGGTTTGTTTATCGGATTTAGCAAAACAGAAGGAATTTGAAGATTGTGTTTTTTATAAATTTTCATTAAATAATTTCTAAAAATAAAATCATAAATTTCATCTTGATTGGATGAATGCCCTACTCCATACCACCAAAACCAATCTGACCCTTCGGCATACAAAAACCCTTCATCATCACCGATATCTTTTTTAGCCGTAAACAAAACCTCCCAAGCTCTGTTTTTTTCTTCATCCCCGACCCATGTATTAAAATCTCCGTTTATCCAGCTGCCAAGAGGAGCGGTATTTAATTTTTCATCTATATCTATTTCATCAAAAAATTTAGTATTTTTCGTTTCGAGCATTTCATAAAATTTATGCAAAAATTCAAAAGGCTTTTTATAATATTCCCACGCATTCTCCCCGTCTAATATTATGTTTATTTTTCCTTTTCGCGCATCAATTTCTCTTTTGAAATGATTAATCGCATCTTCAACCTCAAAATATTTATATTGAAAACCTATCAAATCACTAAGGTATCTGTCTCTTAAAAATATTTTAACCCCGTTATATTCATAAGCTCTCAAATGAGATTTGCCAAGTTTTTTTATAACATCATCTCCGCTAAATGTATATTTAATCCCTTCTTTATAAAAAGCTTCAAAAACCTCTTTACTAATACTTCCTTCGGCTGGCCAGAAAGCTTTTGGAATTTCACCGAAATATTTTTTATAAATTTCTTTTGCTTTTTGTATATGTTTAAAAGCATCATCTTTTAAAGAAAAATAAATTTTTGGCAAAGTGGTATAAAAATTTGCTTTTTTAGCATTTTCCATATTAAAAAGAAGCGGTAATATAGGATGTGAAAAAGGTGTAGTAGTAATTTTAATTTTGTTTTTATCTTTAAGGCTTTTATAAAGAGGAATTATATTTTTAGTCCATTCAAGCAAAAAATCTATAAGTTCTGTTTTTTCTTTGTATGTAAAAGTTTCTTGTTGCATATAATTTTTTATAAAATTTTGATTTTTAAGCTCTTCCCCGCACCAAGACAAAAGAAAAAAAACTTCCAAATCTATAAGTTCAAACTCATTTAAATATTTTTTGTTAAAAAGCTCGAAAAATTTCGGATTTGGTTTTACCATCGTATCGACATAAACACTCTTTATAATATTCAAAACATATTTTCTTTCATTATTGTTTAAAGATTTTTTCCTTAAAAGCTCTAAAAAATAATCATTTTTTAAATTATCAAGCTGTAAAAGAAGTGAAGGAGTAAGATTAAAAGAGACTTTAACATCATATCGACTTGCGATATTCGGCATATCGTAATAATCTTTAATGGCATGCAAAAAAACCCACGGAAGATAAATTTTATCTTCGTAATAATAAAAGGGCTGGTGCATATGCCAAAGTAACGTTAAACTATCCATTTTTCTATCATTGTTTTATATTTTTCAAAAATTTCTTTTGCATCTTTTTGCGTTTGTGCCTGAATATAAATATCAAGATATTCGCCGAATTCATTCGGAATCATCAATATCCAGCTATTTTCTTCAAATATTTTAATTCCTCCATTTTCAGAATATTTTTTTGTTTTTGCAACTTTTAAAAATTCTTTCATAACTTTGCCCTTTTTAAATTGAGGACATTCTATTTTTTCTTTCAGATAAGCAAATTTTTCTATATTTTTAGCTAACTCTCCCAATGATATATTATGGGTTGTCAAAAGTTCCATTATTTTAAGCGTTGAAAACATTGCATCACGATGAAGAGTAAATTTGCTAAAAGCAAAATTACCATCAATTGTTGCAATTAAATCATATTTTTTTAACTGTTGAACAATAAAATTTGAATATTTTCCTCTTTTTATTTTTATATTTTCGAGTTCTTTATCCATAAAATCTGGTGCCCAAATAGGTAAAAAGACTTTATAAATTTTATTTTTGCTTTTTGCATCGATATTAAGCAGTCTTAAAACAGCCGTAAGCGCTCGAACTTTATCTAAAACTTCTCCTTTTTCAGTGATAAGTGTTAATCTTTGCCCATGAGGATATATCATTACCCCCATGTTTAATCCCAAAGATGTTACGATTGAAGAGATATCTTTTTTTGCTTTTTCCTGATAATTAAAAATATTTGCAAGTTTTTTTTCGTCAGTATAAGCATTTAGCATAATATTATCTATTTGAACATCGGTTAAAAGCTGAGGAAAAATATCTTTTGTAATACCAAACATCAAATCCACAGCAACCCTAAAATTTTTTGATTTGATAATTTTATGATCGATCAACTCTTTTATTTTATTTTCATATTTTTTGCAATATTCGAAAATATTTATATCAAAATCGTGAATTGATCCGATTTTGCTAAATTCTACTCTTCTGAAATTTTCATTAAAATAATTTTTTTCCAATGATTTTGCGATAGTGCTGTTTATTCTAAGTCCGTTTTCATTATATAAAATAATTTCTACATCTTCTGGAGAATTTAATCCAACTCTAAAATACGCCCCACCCAATATTTCTTCATGATTATTTATATTAAATCTTAAAATTGAAGGAGCGATTGCTTTTAAATCGATAACATCGATACCTGTTGCCAAAACACCCCCTACAAAAGCCCTTTTTAACATTCTCGCATTTTTGGAATTATCCCTTGCCACCATTATTTTTGAACCCTTTGGAAGAAGTGAACCAAAAGCTTCTCCTATTTTACAAGCCATTTCGCAGCTTATTTCTATATTGGCTTTTCCTTTTGCAATACCGTTTTCAAAAATAGCGTTTTTATGTTTTGTTCCCCATACAACGTTGTTTGTTACAATTGAAGCGGGTTCGATTTCTTTATCTGGCCAGATTGTTACGTCTTTATCAAATTTCGTAAGTTTTCCTACTTTTACATTTTCTGCTATTACACATCCGTTTTTGGCACTAACTCCCTCTTCGACAATTGTATTTTTACAAATTACACTATAATCAAAAACGCACCCGTCTCCTATTTGGACATTTTCCCATATGACGCTGTCTCTTATTTTACAATCAATTCCTATTTTCGTATTATTTCCTATTGCACAGTTTTGAAGTTTAACTCCTTTTCCAATCTCAACACCATCGCCTAATACCACCTCACCAATAATCTCAACACTTTTATCGATTTTTGCTTCTCCCATTAAGTGTAAAATTCCATCAATATATCTTATTCTTTTGCCGGGAAAATTAAATCTTACTTTTTTATTGAATATATCGATATGAACATCTCTGTAAGCATCCGGATTTCCGACATCCCTCCAATAACCTTTGGCGGTGAATCCGTAAAGTTTTATTCCTTTATTCATTAAAGCGGGAAAAAGATCTTTTGAAAAATCAAACGTGTCGTTTTTAGGGATATAATCCAAAATTTCAGGCTCGATTATATAAATACCCGTATTGATCGTATCGCTAAAAACTTCACCCCAGCTTGGTTTTTCCAAAAATTTTTCTATAACTCCATCCTCATTTACAATAACAATCCCAAACGCCAAAGGATTATCAACCGTGGTTAGGGTAATTGTGAGTTTAGATTGTTTTTTTTCATGAAATTCGAAAATTTTTTTCAAATCAAAATCCGTCACCAAATCTCCACTTATTATCATAAAAGGCTTTTTCAGATATTCCGCCGCCATTTTCACGGCACCCGCCGTTCCGTAATCGGCATCGGGCAACACATAATTGATTTTTATTCCCCACTTGCTTCCGTCTCCAAAATGATTTTTTATAACTTCCGGTTTATAATAAAGCAAAATTACAACTTCTCTCATCCCCAAATCGACAAGTTTTTCTAATATATGCTCCATCATCGGAATATTGACAATAGGAAGCATAGGTTTTGGGGTTGAGTGTGTAAGAGGTTGTATTCTTGTCCCAAACCCCCCTGCCATTATTACTGCTGTATATTCTCTCATCCTATATCCTTAATATTGAATTTTTAGAAGCAAAAGGCGTCTTTATTGTTTCCAATTCGTTATCATTTATCCATTTTCCATCAATCAAATAACCGAACTCATAAGTTTTATTCATTGGAAGCGACTTTCTCAAATAAAAACTTCCATCTTTTTTCTTTTTCATTTTCTCTTCTTCCCAATTATTCCAGCTACCTTTTAAATAAACTTCATTAGCTTCAACATCAATGTTAAACGTAACCCATGCTTTATTTTTTCTTTTTTTAATACTAACCATTCTCACTCCTTAATTTTTTTGAAATAGGCAAATAGAATTTATTTAAATAATCTTTCATCATTCTTCTTGCAGAAAATTTTGGCGTAATACTTTTTAAAGCTTCTTTTTTCATTTTAACAAATTTTTTCGGATATTCAACATCATCTCTTTCATAATACATTTTTGCTATTTTTTCAAGATTTTCATAAATACTCTCGGCATCTTTTTCATCATTGCTTTCTTTATCTCCTATTACAAAACCGTTCTTTCCATTATATCCTTCCACCCACCACCCATCAAGCGTCGAGAGATGAAGAGTAGCGTTTATACTCGCTTTCATTCCGCTTGTTCCACTTGCTTCAAGAGGGATTTGAGGATTATTAAGCCAAATATCGCTACCTCTTATTAGATGTTTTGCAATCTCTTCATTATAATTTTCTACAAAAGCAATTCTTCCTTTGCTTCCCGGGTCTTCACATATTTTAAAAATTCTTTGAATTATCTGTTTTCCGGGTGTATCGGCTGGATGAGCTTTTCCTGCGAAAATAAGCTGAATTGGCATTTTAGGATTATGAATTATGGAATATAGTCTATCTAAATCTTTAAAAATCAAATCAGGTCTTTTATAAGAGGTCATTCTTCTTGCAAAAGTGATTGTCAAAATATCACTGTTTAATAAAACCCCCTCGGCAATCAATATAAGCGGATCACATCCTTTAATCCATTTTTCCCTTGCTTTTTCATTAATATAATCAATCATTTTTTCTTTATATCTCTGGTGCATTTCCCACAAAAACTCATCTTCTATATCCCCTATTATTTCAAAGCATTTTTCACTGTCTTGAATTTCAAGCCAATCGCCCATCAATTCATTATATTTATAATATAAATCATTATTTATCCAAGTCGGAATATGAACTCCATTTGTTACAAAATCTATTTTTTTATTGTTTTTTTCCAAAAAATTTTTCCATATATTTTGAGTTGTATTTTGATGTTTTTTTGAAACCGCATTTATATTATTAGCCAAATTCATAGCAAGTATTGTCATATTAAATCCGTTCGGATTGTCAGGATTTATTCCAAAAGAAAAAAATTCATCCTTACTCATTTTAAGTTCTTTTAAGTAATCGTTAAAATAATTGCTTATAGATTCAAACGAATAAACATCGGTGGCAGCTGCCAAAGGAGTATGAGTAGTAAATACGGATGTCTCTTTTACTTTTTTTATCGCTTCATCTTTACTCATACCTTTTTTTATAAAATATCTTATTCTCTCAAACAAAGCAAAAGCTGGATGACCTTCGTTCAAATGTAAAATCGAATATTTAATACCAAGTCTTTCAAGAACGGCATAACCTCCTATTCCAAGGACAATTTCTTGTCTTAATCTCTCTTGCATATCGGGAGTATAAAGATGAGAGCTTATACCTCTATCCCACGGGGAATTTTGATCTATATCCGTATCAAGCAAATAAAGCTCTACTTTTCCTACATTCACTTTCCAAACAGCAACGTAAACAGGAGGATCAATAAAAGGCACTTGAATAATTAAGTGATTACCATTTTCATCCAAAACCCTCTCAATCGGAGCTATATCTTTATTTATAGTCTGATTTTCAGCCTTTTGCCATCCGTCGCTTCCTATAACTTGTTTGACATATCCGTGAGCATACATAAATCCCACACCTACAAAAGGCAAATTCATATCGCTTGCTTCTTTTAAAATATCCCCCGCTAAAAATCCGAGCCCTCCGCTATAAATCGGAAGAGAATGATGAAGCCCAAATTCAGCGCAAAAATATGCAACCGGAAGAGTGTTTTCTTTTGTATAAATTTTTGAAGTGTTTAAATAATCTTCAAAAATAGCGCTTACAAGATGATATTCTTTCATAAATTCTTTATTATTAATCAAATCGTTTAAATCGTTTTCATTTAAACTGTTTATTAAAGCAATAGGATTTTCATCCACATCATCCCACAAATAAGGATCCATTGATTTAAAAAGCTCTCTTGCTCTTGGATTCCAGCTCCACCATAAGTTCAAAGAAATTCTTTTTAAATTTTCAAGTTCATCAGGTAAATGCGGAAAAATAATATTTTTTGATTTTAACATCGTATCCCCTTTTTTGTATTATAATACTTTTTGGCTTAAAATATGCTTAAAATAAGCTCTGTTTAATATAAAAATGTTATAATTATACATATCAAGTAAATTGAAGGGGGATTCATGAACTTTGAAGTGTTATTCGATTATGAAAATAAAACAAAAGAACAAAAAGCATTTGATAATATTTTAAAAGAATTCGAAAGCAAAAAAATAGGATATTATTATCTGCCGGAAACTTCACAGCAATTTTTGAAAACCGATTTTAGTGATATCGATTATGAAGAAGTAATGGTTATAGGTATCGGCGGAAGTTCACTGGGAACGAAAATGGTTTATTCTCTTACATTAAATAAAAAGAAAAAAATGTATTTTTTGGAAAATCCAGATCCAATCGATATTTACGAAAATTTTAACAAAATAAAAAAACCGCTTATTTTTGTTATATCAAAATCCGGTAAAACCATTGAAACAATCTCTATTTTCAAAAAAGTTATAAAACATTTCAATTTAAAACCCAAAGCCAAAAATCTTAAAATTATTACCGACAAAGATTCTCCTCTTGATAAATTTGCAAAAGAGTGGGAACTTGAATCTTTTCACATACCTGAAAATGTCGGAGGCAGATTTTCGGTTTTAAGTGCCGTTGGAATTATTCCGTTAATTGCCGCCGAAATTTATCCAAAAGATTTATTAGAAGGTGCAAGAGAATTTAGAGACGATTTTTTCGATAAAAAAGAGTGGCATTTATGCAAAAAAGCTGCCTTTTACGCCGAAAATCAAAAAAAATATCCCGTAAATGTTTTATTTGCTTATTCTACTCTTTTGAGTGAATTTAAAGCATGGTTTGTTCAGCTTTTTGGTGAATCACTCGGAAAAGACGGAAAAGAAATAATGCCTGTTGGACATATAGGCTCAATCGATCAGCATTCGTTTTTGCAGCTTTTAATGGAAGGAGAGGGAAAAAAAACAATAACATTTCTAAAAATAGCCTCATTCGAAAATTCTCTTAAAATTCCGGATATTAAACTGCCTCATCTTGAAGCCACCGATTATGTAAATAATAGGATGTTCGAAGAGCTTATAAATAAAGAGTGCGAAGCGACAAAAGAAGCTCTTTTGACAAAAAATTATCCTATTGACGAAATTACAATTAACAAATTAAACCTAAAAACCATAGGAAAACTTATAATGTATTATGAAATGTTAACAAGCGCTATTGGAAGTCTGCTTGAAATCAATACATACAATCAACCCGGAGTCGAACTTGGAAAAAGAATACTCAAAAATAAATTTTAAAGATTTAGGAAAAATCGATTATTTGGAATTTTTAGCACTTCAAAACGAGCTAATAAAACAAAAAGAAAATTATCTTCTTTTTGCCACCCATAATCCCGTATATACAGTCGGTAAAAACGAAGCTGAAAACTTTCCTTTTGCAATAAAGACTGATAGAGGCGGAAGCATTACTTATTTTGATGAAGGGACTTTGATGGTTTATTTTATTTTTAATATTCATAATCCCGCATTTTTTTATAAAAACGTAAGGAGAATTGTTTCAAAATTTTTTGAAAATTTCCCGCTTAAAATATTTTATGACAAAACAAAGCCCGGGTTTTACATTCAAAACCGAAAAATTGCTTCTCTTGGTTTCAGATACGAAAACAATCGCTCAAAACACGGAATTTCTATTCATATAAATCCTGATTTGAATAATTTTAATAAAATAAACCCTTGTAATTTAAGCGGAATTAAAGCTACTTCTCTTACCAATGAAGGAATTAAAATAACAATCGATCAAGCTAAAAATTTAATAAAACCGATTATAAAAGAAGTTTTTAATGAAGCCTAAGATTGTAGCGCCAAGCGAAGAAATTATAAAAAAAACAAATACTATAATTGAAAAATACGGTATTAATACGGTTTGTTTCGCTTCCAAATGTCCCAATATTACTGAATGTTTTTCAAGAGGAGTGGCAACATTTATGATAATGGGAAATATTTGCACCAGAAATTGCAGATTTTGCGGCGTTACAAAAGGAAAACCTGAAAATTTGGATAAAAACGAGCCTTTAAAAGTTGCAAATGCAATTAAAAGATTAAATTTAAAATATACGGTAATTACTTCGGTTGATAGAGACGATTTAAGTGATTTTGGAAGTGGACATTTTTACAAAACTATACAAAAAACAAAAGAAATTAACCCCGAAACAAAAATAGAAGCCCTCACTCCGGATTTTAGAGGCGATATTAAAGCGTTGGAGCTGATGGTTAATTCGAAAGTATACAAATTAGCTCACAATATTGAAACAATAAAAAGACTTCATAAAAAACTAAAACCTAAAAGCTC